>CALMJO010000373.1 GCA_937864375.1 uncultured Spirochaetota bacterium | reverse complement strand
ACACCTCTCTATTCGTCGGCAGCGTCAGATGTGTATAAGAGACAGGAAGTCGCCGTCGATCCCTCCGTCTTCATGCGGACGATGAGCCGCACGCTCTCCGGAAACACCGGAGGCCGGATGCTCACGGCCGAGGTCGCCTACCTTGACCGGCGGGAGGGCACGTTGCGATGCGCGCGGGCGGGGCACGAACCGGTTCTCGTGTACCGGCGAAGGGAGGGAGTGCTCGTGGAGCTCCTGCCAAAGGGGATACTCATAGGCTACGACGCGGATGCGACGTTTGAAACGGAGCGCATTGCGCTCGATCCCGGCGACAGGATCATTCTCTACACGGACGGGCTCAGCGAGGCGCGCAATCCGCGGATGCCTGTTGGCGCGAGGGCCGACATCAACGAAACCATGTTCGGAAACGAGGCCTTCAGGAAGAGCATCCTGGAGTCCGCGGCGCTCGACGCGGAATCGTGCGCGAACCACATCCTTGGTGCGCTCAGTGAGTGGACCGGCAGTAGCGAGGGCTACGAAGACGACCTGACGCTCATCGTCATAGACGTGGAGGGGTGAACCTGTGCTGAGCTCGTCGAAGCGCCTGTGCTGAGCTTGTCGAAGTGAAGGTTTGTCCCTCACTTGAGCACGTGGGGCACAAAGCGGCTCAGGTTATCCGTCACGAGCGTGGTGCTCTCGCGAATACCCATGCCGCACGCCTTGTCCCCGATCACCCATGAACCGATCACCGGGAAGTTGCCCCCGAATTCCGGGAGGGGCGCGAAGGCCTGCACGATCGAGTTCTCCGTGGAGTAGGTCCCCCCGGTCTCGTGTATCACCGCGCCGTTTTGAACGATGCGTATGTTTGCGCCCTCGCGGGCGAGAAAAGGCTTGATCACGTAGCTTTCCAGGCGCGGCGGCTCGCCGTCATTGATGAACGTGGGAAGAAGGTTGGGATGGTCCGGAAACATCTCCCACAATACCGCGAGAATGGCTTTATTGCTGATGAGGCCCTTCCACGGGGGTTCAAAAAGCGTGATCTTGGTGTCGTACAGCCTCTCGAAGAAATCCTCTTCGAACATCCATTCCCACGGGTAGAGCTTGAAAAGGTGGCGGATGGGATTTTCGTCTTCGTCCACGAAGCTCTGACCCTCGCCGTCCCACCCGATATCGTCGACGTAGACGAATCCCGAGGGGATGCCCGCCTGCTCGGCGACGTCCTGGATGTAGGCGGTATTCCCGTAGTCCTCGTCCGTGTCCTTCATGCAGGAGAGATGCAGGAACTCGATGCTGCGCCGCTTTTCCCTCCAGTAATCCATCATCTTCTCGTGGATGGAGTTGAACTGGTCGCTGGACGGGCCCAGCACCTCGGTGAGCCAGTGCCATTGCACGACGCTCGCCTCGAGGAGCGCCGTCGGGGTGTCGGCGTTGTATTCAAGGAGCTTGGGCTGTCCCTTTCCGTCGTACCAGAGATCGAACCTCCCGTAAAAGTGGGCATCGTTCCTGTTCCATGAGTCCCTGATGAGCGGAACGGCGACCGGGGGTATGCGGAGCTTTTCAAAGAGATTGCGCGATACCACGCGTTCGACCGCCTTGAGGCACATCCTGTGGAGCTCGTTGGTGGCGTCCTCGATCGCGTCCACCTGGTCCATGGTGAATTCATAGTACGCGGATTCGTCCCAGTAGATCTGACCGTAGAGCGTGTGGAAATTGAGGCCCAGCTCTTCGACCTTCTCCTTCCAGTCGGGACGCGGAGTTGAGCTTTTCCTGATCATGAGCTTGCCGAGTGGGACGCGGCGGTCGAACCGAATCCTCCGCGCGAGGACGCGGTCGAAGTGTGGCTGCTCGTTGCCGACCGGACCGGATTGCCGCGCGATACGAAACCGCTGGTCGCCCCGGACTGCGAAAAGCGGGAGGGAAGCGAAAAGCGGTTGCCGTGCATCCAGTAGTACCCCATGCCGGGCGAATAGTATGGTCCCATGTGACTGCCGTGGCGGGAATAGTTGGAATCGCCTTCGGTGGATTCGCAGAGGGATGAATCGGACCATTCCTCGACGCACTCGTTTTTACTCTTGTAGACGCGGCGCTCGCCGTCCGCGACGGTCTGGGAGTCGTCCGAACAGCCAAAGACTGCGCTGCCGAGCAGCACCAGTTTCACTACCTTGCTTTTTTTCATGGGCGCCTGCCGCCTGGTACGGTGGATTTTCTTCACACGATCATTGCCGATTATCCTATGGCATTCAGGCGCATATGTCAAGCACTGTTGGGCGCGGGGCGAGGGTGCCGGGGAATTCGACTTAAAAAATTGAAATTCCGTCAATTGGCGTTACAATGGGAACAGTGGAACCGGTCTTGCGGAGCCATTATGCGGGGACCGGCACAGAAATTAAAGGAAGAAAATGATGCTCGCTCGATACCGTACCTATTTCCTGGGCCTCTACGAGGGCATGGATTATCTTCACAAGACCAGGGCGCGCCTGCTGCTGTATTTCATCTCAGTGTTCATACTCCTGTCTTTCCTGATGCAGTTCAGCATGCTTTTCGCGGGCTGGAAAGATTTCGTGGTGACGATACCCATGACGGCGGTGCTGCTCCTGGGCATGAGCGCATCGCTGCTCTTTCTGAGGAAGGGGCGCTATCTCGTCGCCGCCAACATGCTCATCGGCTTCGCCGCGGCGACCGTGATCGCCGGCCTCATCCGGCAGCCCTTCATAGAGATTGAGCTCTCACTGACCTCGTACATCTATTTTATCTTTCCCTGCATCCCCATGTGCGCGATCTTCAGCACCGTGGGGTTCCTGACGGTGATCTCTATCCTGATGGCGCTCACCAGCACCGCGCTCTTCGTCATAATGAAGTCCGTCCCGCACACGTTCTCCGACAAGTTAGTGACCATCGCCTTTTCGAACACGCTCTTCGCGATCGGGTTCCTGTTTCTTATCTCGCTGCTGATACTCAGGGTGTTCGAGCGCAGCGTGGAGCTCGCGAACCGGGAATCGGAAAAGAACGCCCGGGCAACGAGCTTCATCACGCAGGTCCTCATGGAGAGCTCGCAAAAGGTCGTGGACGCCATGTCGGGTATGTCCGAGCAGAGCGACCGGTTTTCGGAGAGCGCGCACGACCAATCCGAGTCCATGGCCGGGATCAACGCGAAGATCGGCGAGATATCGGCGGGGGTAGATCATATAGCGGACAACGCGGGGGG
>CALMJO010000372.1 GCA_937864375.1 uncultured Spirochaetota bacterium | reverse complement strand
TCTACACCTCTCTATTCGTCGGCAGCGTCAGATGTGTATAAGAGACAGCAGGTGCCCGGAGCCTTTTCTAGCCTGGAAATGGACGATGTCGCGTGTAAAATGTCCGCGAAACGCTTTTATGTTTGATTTTAATTGAACATTTAATAATCTAGTCTCCATATGCTGAAGAAGACCGGTCGCGATCGGGAAAAGACAGGAGTCATCGGCCGCAAATCGAAAAAGCGCCTGAAGGTCCTTGTAGTGAATTATGAGTTCCCGCCCCTCGGCGGAGGGGGAGGCCTCGCAGCCCGGGATCTCGCCATCGAGTGGGTGAAGGGCGCCGAGGTGCATGTGCTCACATCGTGGCTGAAGGGACTGCCCTTTTACGAAGAGGTGAACGGCATACACGTCCACAGGACGCGGATCATCTTAAGGAAGTCCATGGACGTGGCTACCTTTGTTTCGATGCTTTCCTACCTTGTGTTCGGGATTTTCAAGGGGGTTCGATTGTGCGGCAAGCATCGCTTTGACGTCATCAACACGCATTTCGCGGTCCCCTCCGGACCCCTGGGATACGTGCTCTCCAGGTTTTTCCGCATACCGAACGTGCTCTCGCTTCATGGAGGCGATATTTACGATCCCAGCGAAAAAAACTCTCCGCACAAGCACTGGTTCCTCAAGCGCGCGGTGCGTTTTATTATTAACAGGGCGGACAGGATAGTGGCACAGTCAGGCAATACCCGTGACAATGCCCTTACCTACTACGGCCCCTCGCAGGATGTATCCATCATTCCGCTCGCCTTCCATCCACCCCGGGTACGCAAGGCTTCACGCTCGGAGCTTGGAATCGGGAGGGATGAATTTGTTCTTATAACGATCGGCAGACTCATCAGGAGAAAGGCCATCGATACCATGATCAACGCCCTGGCCAAGCTTCCCGACAAGAACATCACCCTTTACATTGTGGGGGACGGACCCGAACGGGAATTCCTGTCGTCGCTCGCCGACCAGATGGGACTGCGGGAGCGCGTGGTTTTCCTTGGGCATGTCGAGGACAAGGAAAAGTTCAGTTATCTGTCGGTCGCCGACCTGTTCGTATCAACATCCCTCCACGAGGGATTCGGCATCGTATTCCTGGAAGCAATGCATTTTGGAATACCCATCGTGTGCTCGAATTACGGCGGCCAGGTGGATTTCCTCGCGGACGGCGAGAATGCGCTGCTCATCGGCGCAGGGGATGTCACCGCGTGTGCGTCTTCGGTCAGGCGCTTTCATAAAGACCGCGTGCTTTACGCGCGGTGCGCACGCAACAACATGAAAAAGGTTCGTGACTTTTACGCGGATTCCGTTGCGCGGCGCTACATGGACATGTTTACCGCTTTGAGTACACGGGGAGAAGAATAGACGTGGGTAAAACCATCGGATTGCTTTCGGCACATTCGGAGCTGGTCGACGATTTCAGCGCGGGCACCGGCGACATGGACCTGCGCGTGTACCGGTCCGTGGAATCCGTGCGGAGTGAGGAGTTTTCCCTGCTCGCGATCGATGCGGACATTTTCGAATCGATCGACGTCTTCCAGTTCTACCTTTCGAAGATTCGGAAAAAGCTCCTTGAGATGCCCGTGCTGCTAGTGCTGCGGGTGAGCCACCTTGAGCTTATAAACATGGACTGGTTTTTCGATGATTTCGTGCTGTACCCGTTCCGCAAGGGTGAGCTGCTGGCGCGCCTCAAACAACTCCTGTGGGATAAAAACCTCCAGGGCGATGCAAACCTCATCCTGATTGGAAACCTGAAAATAAATCTCACCGAATATTCCGTGTACCTTGGCAGCGAGAAACTGCACTTCACCTACAAGGAGTTCGAGCTGCTGCGGCTGCTCGTCCAGAATCCCGGAGTGGTTTTTACCAGGAAGGACCTCCTTGCCAGGCTGTGGGGCATGGAATACATAGGGGGCACCAGGACCGTGGACGTGCATATTCGCCGCCTTCGCAGCAAGCTTGGGGACGAATTCAACAGCATAATCGAAACGGTGCGCAACGTCGGATACAGGTGTCTCGCGAGTCCAGAACCCGCCGGCGAATAATTAAAAACGCCGTGATAAACACGGCGCTTTTCACAGGAAAACCAGGATTGTATTACTCGTCGCGACTTCCCAGCAGACCCGAGCGCAGCAGGAAATACAGGAGCGTTACGATTGCAGAAGCTGCAGCTGCGACGTAGGTCATAGCCGCCGCCGAGAGCACCTTGGATACGCCCACCATCTCGGTCGAACCGAGGATCCCGTAGGACGCAAGCATCTCCTTGGCGCGCGTCGAGGCGTTGAACTCCACGGGAAGCGTTATTAGCTGGAACGCGACGACGATGCTGAACAGGAGAATGCCGATCTTCACCAGGCCCATCGTCCCGAGCAGGAACCCCGCAAAAATGATGATCCATGCGAAATTGGAGCCGATGGAGGCGGTAGGGGCCATGGTATTTCTAAGCATGAGCGCCTTGTAGCCCTTGGCATGCTGGATCGCGTGCCCGGTCTCGTGCGCGGCGACCCCGATCGAGGCGAGCGAATTGCTGCCAAAGACATCGGGCGAGAGCCGGATGACCTTTTTCATGGGATCATAATGGTCCGACAGAAAACCCGTGGTTTCCATGACCGGAATATGCCCCAGCCCGTTGCGTTGCAGGATGAGCTCTGCTACCTGGGCGCCGGTCATCCCTGAGCGAGAGGCCACCTTTGCGAACTTGTTAAAAGAGCTTTTTACCTTGAAAGAGGCCCAGAGTGAGAACAGGAACACCGGGGCCATGAGCATCCAGTAAAGAGGATCTATGCCGAACATCGAGCACCTCCAGAACTAAGAATATTTCCTTTTATTACAGACCATTGAGTCCCTTTATGAGAATCGGGAATAGTATGTTCAAGAAAAATATATAACCTGGGGCCAATCGGCCATATATTTTTGTTGTATAGGGATATTTAATGAAGAGATAGTTACACCTTCGGTGAAACAATATAATTTGACATGCGGATAACCAGGTAGTACTTTGAGCACCATCATGCAAATCCATCGAACCATCGCTCCGCTTACGCTTCTGGCCCTTCTCTTCGAAGCTCCTGCGTGTACCTCGACACCGAAAGCGCTATCCGTGGGGTCGTCAATCGAGGCGCGCGGGGGATGGGTGCATTACAGCAGGGGAATCTGGCTCAAGCGATCCGGCGAGTACCAGAAGGCAATCGAGCAATTCATGAAGGCCGCGGAGCATAAAACCTCCATGGAAAACGTCTACTTCCAGCTTGCGGACTGTCACTACGCGCTGTTCGACTACGAAAATTCGCTCAAATACGCGAACCTGGCGATTGGAGAAAATCCGGATAACAGCAAGCCTTACCTTCTCATTTACACCATGTACAGTAACCTCCAGAAGTTTCCCGAAGCTGCGGACGCGCTCGAATCATTCTTGAAGCGAAGGCCCGAAATGGCCGGCGTATGGCACATGCTCGGGGTCCTGTACTATTCATCGCTGAAAGACGCGCAAAGAGCGCGCCGGTCATTTTTGTCGGTCCTGGATGCCGCTGAAACGGCGCCCGTGGACGATTATTACCTCGAGTACGCGCACTTTTACCTTGGCCACATTTATTACGCCCAGGGCCAGCCGGAGCTTGCCGCAAGCCATTTCAAAAAAACGCTCGCCGTCAATCCCGACAACACCTCGGCGACTTACGCGATCGCGATCGTGTATATGTACCGCTACATGATCGCCGACGCTGAAAAATACGCGCGGTCATATCTGCAGAGGTTTCCGGAAAACGTGATCATCAATTCGGTGATGGGACGCATTTATTACCTGCAGGGAAAGATGGACGCCC
>CALMJO010000371.1 GCA_937864375.1 uncultured Spirochaetota bacterium | reverse complement strand
CTGAAAGTGACGGAGATGCTCAGCATCAGGGACCCCAACGTGAACGCGCGCTACGCGCCCGGGGTGAACAGCGACGCCTATTTAAAGAGGCTCTGCGAGGTGAACCTCGTCACGGCGGCGACGCCCTCGATGCACAACGACGATGCGATCATCGCCTCCCTTTCGAAGCTGGGCTGGGCCCTGAAGGACATACGCAACTGGTCGGCGACCGGGTGCGTGGAGCCCACGCTCTCGTGCAAGCACATAGGGCACACGAACATGCAGATGATGAACATGGTCGCGGCGCTCGAGATGGCGATGTGCGACGGCAGGCACCCGCTCACGGACTGGAAGCTTGGACCTGAAACCGGAAGGATCGAGGACGGCGCCTTCGCGGATTTCGACGCGTTCTTTAGCGCGTTCACGAGACAGTTCGCCTTCCTTATAGACAAGTCGATCGAATACAACCACATGCTCGCGGAGGCGCACCAGGAGCTGCTTTCCTCGCTCATTGACGGCTGCATCCGGAAGGGGCGCGACGTCACGAAGGGGGGCGCGGTCTACAACAGCTCCGGCACCGCGATCATAGGGCTCGCGGACGTGACCGATTCGCTCATGGTCATAAAAAAGCTCGTGTTCGAGGAGAAAAAAATTTCTTTCGCGGAGCTTAAAAAAGCGGTCGATACGGATTTCCGCGGCAATCCCGGTCTCCTGGCCATGGTGCGCAGGAAGGTCCCGCTTTTCGGCTCGGGGAGCGACGAGGCGGTCGCGATGGCGAACCGTGTCGCGAAGTGGGCGCACGACTATTACGCCTCGCTTCCGCACTACCGCGGCGGCACGTACAACACGGGGTTCTGGTCCATGTCCAACCATGTGGCGTTCGGGACGCTCACGGGGGCGCTTCCCTCCGGGAGGCTCTCGGGCAAGCCCTTCACGCCCGGGCTCACCCCCCAGCCCTTCGCGTCGAAGAGCCTGCTCGACAACATCCGCGACGTGGCACGGCTCGATCCAGTAAACCTGAACAACAACATCGCCTTCAACGTAAAGGTGGTCCCCGCCGCCTCCGACACGCACGCGAAGACCGTGGACGACATGTTCTCGTACGTGAAGTCGTACTTTGGCCTGGGCGGGATGCAGATGCAGCTGAACGTGGTCACCTCCGCGATGCTCCGCGACGCGATGGCGCACCCGGAGAACTACCGGAACCTCATCGTGCGTATATCCGGGTACAACGCGTACTTCGTGACCCTCAACCGCGACATGCAGATGGAGCTCATCGAGCGCGCGGAGTACGGGATTTAGCGGTTTGAGAGAGGAAAAATGTGTAAGAAAGGGAGATCGGGGGATGGATGAGATGGAGGCGGCCCCCGCACCCCCGGAGGGGGCAAGGAGGTTTGGCAAAATGCCGTTAACCGAAATACCGACTTTATCTCTCAAATCGCCGTTAATACTTTATCTCGTCATCTCCCTTGAAAGGCGCAAGGGGAATCAGGTTTTCAATGAGAATAAAGCATGAGCATTGATACGATAAAAAAGCCACTGGTCCTGGAAATACGCGGGAACTCGCTGGATGACGGTCCGGGGATACGCTCGGTGGTGTTCTTCAAGGGATGCCCCCTCTCGTGCGCGTGGTGCCACAATCCCGAAAGCAAAAGCGTAAACGCGGAAATCGCCTTCGACGCGCGGGAGTGCGTCGGGTGCTATACCTGCATTCCCGCGTGCGGGCGGAAGGCGCTCTCGCGGAAAAACGCGGGCTTCATCGACAGGGAAAAATGCGATCTCTGCTTCGCGTGCGCGCAGGCCTGTCCCTCAGGCGCGCTCGCGCGCGTGGGGAGGGACATGACCGTAAACGAGATCGTCCGCGCGCTCCTCAGGGACAAGCCTTTTTACGATACCTCCGGCGGAGGGGTGACGCTCTCAGGGGGCGAGCCCGCGCTCTTCATCGAGTTCGCATCGGAACTACTCGCAAGGCTTCATAAGGAGAAGGTGCATACTCTCATCGAAACCTGCGGCTTCTTCGATTACGATGAATTCAGCGCACTCGTCCTGCCGCACCTTGACGCGGTGTATTTTGACATCAAGCTCATTGACGGTGACGCTCACCGGAAATTCATAGGCGTTCCGAACGCGCGCGTCCTGGAAAATTTCACGCGTCTCCTCGCGGACGCTTCGCGCGCGAAAACGGAGCTCCTTCCGCGCACGCCCCTGGTCCCCGGCATCACCGACACGGATTCCAATCTGGCCGGCATCGCGGACTTCCTCGCCCGGCTCGGCGTCAAGAAGGCGGCGCTCATGCAGTACAACCCGCTCTGGCACGACAAGGCCGTGAAGATAGGCGCGCCGGACCGATTCGCGGACGACCCGGCCATGAGCGCGTGGATGGACAGGGAAAACCTGCGCCGCTGCCGGGAAATATTTGCGGTGAGAGGAATTGTCACTTGATCGGTGCTGTTGTCCCATGAGCGCTTACGGAAAGGGAGAGGTGGGGATGGATGAGATGAAGGAGATAAAAGGCGGCCTCCGCACGCCCGGAGGGGGCAAGGAGGTTCTGGTGGAATACCGTTATCCGAAATCCTGCCTTTATCTCTTAAATCGCCGTTGATCTTTTATCTCATCATCTCCCTTGAAGGGCGCCGGAGGAGAAGGGATTCGTTGTTGCAATAAATTATTTCCCAGGAGGACGTGATGAAGAAGAAACCGGAAGCGAAGAAGGCGAAAGGGAGCGCGCAGGCGGCGAAGAAGGCGAAGCCCCGCGTGATCGTGCGGCTGTGCGACTCGTACGATCCGGACCTGATCCAGGGAATAATCCGCGAGTCCATGGAGGACCTGGGCATGCGTCCCCAGGGGAAGATTTTTATCAAGCCGAACGTGGTGTCGGCAAACAAGGCGTACATCCACAATTCCTTCACCGAGCCCTCGGTCGTGGAATCGGCCATACGGGTCCTCCGGGGCCAGGGGGTATCCAATATCACCGTAGGCGAATCGGGCGGGTACGGCATCCCGTCGCGCCTGTTCCTGAAAGAAGCGGGCTACCTCGACATGGGGGCGCGGCTGGGCGTGCGCGTCATCGACCTGAACGAGCACCCCGTGGATCTCGTCGAGCTCAAGAAGGCAAAATGGCACAAGACGATGCTTCTTGCGCGCGACATCAGGGAGGCCGACTTCAAGATATGGATGCCAAAGCTCAAGTTCCACATCTTCGCGCAGGTCACGAACTCGCTCAAGCTCAACATCGGCATCCTGCAGCACGCCGAGCGCATGCTCTTTCACGACCACCGCGTCCACGAGAAGATCGTCGACCTGCTCGAGGCGGGCTACCCCGACCTCGTGATCAGCGACGCGATCGACATCACCTACGGGTATGAGTCGGCCCCCTACCCGGTGCACCTGGGCGCGCTCATCATCGCGAACGATCCGGTCGCGATGGACACCGTGACCGCGCACATCATGGGGTACAGGCCCGAGGAGGTGCAGCATCTCAAGATAGCCTCCCAGCGCGGCTACGGTTCCATAAAGCTGGGGGACATCTCCATCGAGGGCGACGCGAACATAGACGCGCTGCGGAAAAAACCCAAGGGGCAGACCACGCTATTCCAGGACCTGGCCGGGCTTGACACGCCCATCCGGTTTTACACGGGACACGCCCCGGACACCACCGTGCTCTGCGACGGAGGGTGCGAGGGCGCGGTGAAGGGATGCCTGGGCACGATCGAGAAGAAGCGGCCCGGCTCGCTCAAGAAGGCGCGCAAGGGCGCGATCGTGCAGGGCATCTACAAGGGCGACGTCATCATGCCCGACGGTCCCGTGCTCATGCTGGGGGACTGCACGCGCGTCGAGGGAAGGCTCGTGGCGAAAAAAATCGTCCGCATGAAGGGGTGCCCCATCGGGGTCAAGGCGCTTTTCATGAAGATACCGTTCCTCTTTGGCGTGCCCAGTCCCATGTTCGACACGCGCGATTCGGTGCTCTTTATCTACAACAGCGTGGTAAAGGGAATGAGCATCGCGGTGAACAGGTACTTGCTGAGGAGATAATCCACTCCTGCATCCCCTTTTCTCTCACTCCGTTATGGCGCCTAACGGCAACGGAAAAGGGGATAAGGAGATAAAGGAATAAAGGCGATTGAAGAGATGAGGATTGGGATTGCTTGATTGAAGTATGGTATTATGGGTCGACAGGATGCCGTAATTCTTTCTCTCCTCTTCCCCGTCTATCCCCATATCTCCTGTGCCTGCACACATTTATAGCGCATAACGGCTGGTGGATGTGGGATTGGTGAGTTTGATGAGATTAAGGCAATGTTTCGGGTAACGGCTGTTCTATCATGGCCATTATCTCTTCAATCCCCCTTCATCTCATCATCCCCCTTGAAGGGCGTACATGGAAAATAGCCCTGAATGAGAGTCGCTTTTAGGGTTCGGTCTTCGGTCTTGCCTTCCGCGCATTCTTGTCCAGGTACATGCTCCTGTCGGCCTCAGCGACGAGCTCGTCCGGGGAAACCGTCTCGCCAGGCCTGAGCTCCGCGATGCCGCATGATGCGCCCATCGCATAGCCCGCGCGCTCATTCACGCCAATGTCCTCGATGCGCTTCAGCGCGCGGCCCCATGCGATGCGCGCCTGGTCGGCGGTGCATTGCGGGAGTATGACGAGGAACTCGTCTCCCCCCAGCCTGCAGAGCGAGTCGAGCTCGCCTATGGAATCGCGGATCGCCTGCGAGATCCTCGTGATGTAGCGGTCTCCCTCGTCGTGTCCCCTGGTGTCATTCACGTGCTTGAGGTCGTCGATGTCGATGAAGCAGACCGACAGCGGCGCGCCCATGCGCCTCACCAGCTTGATCTGCTTGTCCAGGATCGAGAATCCCATCCGCCTGTTGAACGAGCCGGTGAGCGTGTCGGTCGTGGCGAACTGGGTGAGCTCCTCCTCGAGGCGCTTTTTCACGGTAATGTCGCTGAACACGTACATCTGCCCCAGGACGCGGCCGTGCCGGTCCGCGAGCCGCGAGATCCGCACGTCGAACCAGAGCACGTCGTTCGCATCGTTCAGGCGCACCTCGACCCTGCCTTCATCCATGTTTTCGAAGCGGGAGAGAAGGTCGGGCCAGCGTTTCATGGCCGACTCCGCGCTGCTGCCTATGGCCTCGCGGCCGATTCCCAGGACCTTCTGCGCGGCATCGTTGATCTCGACGAGCCTCTGCTTGCTGTCAAGGACGAGGGCCCCGTCGCTCATCCTGTGGAACAGCAGGTCGTAGGCGACCGGCATGATGTCGAACAGGCGGTACCTGAAAAGGCTGAAGAAGAGTATGAGCCCCATGGCGGTGAACGCCACCGGCGTCACGTCAAGGCCGTCGGGCGAATATCCGCTCATGTACCACATGTTCGCGCCCCATGGTATGATGCTGGAAAACGCGAGCGCGTAGAACTGCTTGCGCATGATGCCTCGTGAAAGGATCACGTGCCGCACGACCAGCGCGGTGGCGATGAGAATGAGCGCATACGAATAAATCGTGATCGCGAGCTTGACCGGACCGGTGCCGTACGACAGCCGTGAAGCGGGGTCAGCGGTGGAGCGCACGATGGTGGGCCACACGAGCCCGTGCCACTCGTTTGTCGCGGCGCAAAGCACGGTCATCACGGGGATTATCCAAAGTAATGCCAGCCTTTTCCGGGTGATCCATGCATCTTTCTGGAGATACGCGGTGACGAACGCCAGCCAGAGCGGGCCCTCGCTCACCACGGACGGGTAGCACATTTTCGAGAGTATGATCTTGGCGCCCAGTCCGGTCGCCATGTCCTCCAGTCCTCCCAGGAGACACCACAGGCACGAGGCGAGCAGGATGAGGAAGAACCATGCTCCCCCGTGCATGCGCCTTTTTCTCCAGGCGAAGACGAGCAGCGCACCGGAGATACCCGCGGCCAGGAGCATGATCATTCCCGGGGTGGTAAGCCTCATTTCCATTTATGCAGATCCGCCGAGCTCGTTGATGAAACCCATGGAGTCTAATATACACCCTTTTCCATATCAATCCCAATTTCACGGCGTATTTTCATGAAATTAAGGGTGCAGCGACAGACCCGGCCGTGTCCACTGCTATCGGGGCGTACTGGGTAACTGAATTGACATTGTACCCGAACGTGCTGTGATAGCATCCATCAACCCCCCATGAGATTCACGCGGAATAGTACCCGCAAAGGAGAAACATACCATGAGAAGCCGCTCAGCTACCTCCCCGGCACGTCCGGGAAAGTCCTCCGGGACGACGCAGCATCCCAGGATCGCCGTCGTCGGGTGCGGCGTGATCGGGATATCCTGGACCGCGCTGTTCCTCGCGAACGGCTGCGAGGTGTCCGCCTACGACCCGGCGCCCGATGCCGCTGCGAGGATTCGAAAAGGGATCGCCGGGATCGCGCCGCGGCTGGCGGCGATGGGATACCGGACGGCTTCAATGGAGAAGCGGCTGCGCATTCATGCCGACCTGGCCCAGGCGGTCAGGGAGGCGGGCATCGTCCAGGAGAACGGGCCGGAGCGCATGGCGTTCAAGCGCATGATCTGGAGGGAAGTGGAAAAGCATGCCGCGCCGGACGCATTGTTCCTGTCTTCCAGCTCGAGCATCAAGGCGACCACGCAGGCGGCGGGACTGCGCAACCCGGCTCGCATGCTCGTTGGCCACCCCTTCAACCCGCCCCATCTCATCCCGCTGGTCGAGGTGGCGCCGGGCAGGCGTACCTCGCCCGAAGCGGTCAGGGCGGCAGTGGAGTTTTACCGGTCAATGGGCAAGCACCCGGTTGTGTTAAGGAAGGAGATCCCGGGATTCGTCGCCAACCGCCTGCAGGGCGCGCTGCTGCGCGAGAGCGTTTCGCTGGTGAAGAAGGGCGTGGTCACGGTCGACGAGCTGGACGAGATCGTCACGCACTCGATTGGACTTCGCTGGGCTACAGGGGGGCCCTTCGTGTCCTTTCACCTGGGCGGAGGGCCGGCCGGGTTCCAGGGCTACCTGAAGCAATTCACCAGGGCGCTCAACCTGCTCTGGCTCCTGCTCCAGGTGACGCCCGTATACATGACCGGATCGGTGAAGAGCATGCTGCTCGGCCAGATTGCGGCCTCGTTCGGCCGCACCCCCGTGGGCGAGCTCGAGGCACGGCGCGACGGGGACCAGATCGCGATACTGGACGCGCTCGTGCACTCACGCGTCCGGGGAAAAGGGAAAAAGTAAAGCCCTGGAATTCCGGGTGCCGGCATGGTATGCCTGCAGAAAGGCAGTCCACACAGGAAAAGCGGAGACGGGCCGACGGGCTGGTCCGTTACCTGAAACAGCACCGTGTTGCATCATCGGCCACCCCGCGTGCGGTCGCGTCGCGAAAATGGCGCCCGTGGAAGAATGCTTGCTCTCCCGGGCAGGCCGGCGGGTAGCATTATGAGAAAACAAATAGACGGGAAGGAAAACATGGAGTGGAGGGAATCAGCATGAAAATTGTGTCCTTGAACGAGAAGAAGCTCTCGCTCACCAACGACGGCGGACTCGACCTGTTCTTCATAGGCGCGGGG
>CALMJO010000370.1 GCA_937864375.1 uncultured Spirochaetota bacterium | reverse complement strand
CAGATCGTCATCAAGCCCGAGGACGGCTACGGCGAGCGCGACGTCGCCATGATCTACGCGTTCCCCATCGCCGTGGTGCGGCAGCAGAGGGAGCCCGAGGTGGGAATGACCATAGGCGTGGCGACCGACTCGGGCCAGCACATGCCCGCCGTCATCACCGAGATCACCGACACCGAGGTAAAGCTCGACCTGAACCACCCCCTCGCGGGAAAGACGCTCCACTTCAACATCAAGCTCATCGAGATCAACGACGAGCCCAAGTACGCTCACTCGTGCGACTCGGAGGACTGCGGCGGGGGCTGTTCCTGCTGCTGAGGACGGGCGCGATAAAGCGGGAGAAGCAAAACTCCCGCTTTTTTATTTTTGAAGCTTAAACCGCTAGCGCCTTTCAATGGAGATGAGGAGATTACGGCAACGGCGATGGAAGAGATAAAGACGCGGATACTGTTGGCCTATTAATACACGAATCCTGTTCCCGATGAAGTCGGACCAAACGCCTTTATCCCCTCATCTCTTCAATCCCCACCTCTCCCTTTCCGGGCGCTCCCATAGAGTGCATTCCTCTACAGGCGCCTTCCAATGGAGATGGGGAGATCACGGCAACGGCGATGAAAGAGATGACGACGGGGATGCGGGAAGATATTGAATAGAAAAGGCGGGAGAATTCATGCTCCCGCCTTTGTATTCTCCATGCATAAACCACAGGCGCCCTTCCATGGAGATGAGGAGATTTCGGCAACGGCGATTGAATAGATAACGACAAGGATATGGCTGACTTGTTGGAAAACCGAGGTTGTTCCCTGACGAAGTCAGACCAAACGCCTTTATCCCCCTCATCTCTTCAATCCCCACCTCCCCCTTTCTGTGAAGCAATTCCAGGCTCAAGCGCCCCTGGCAGACAGCAGCAGGTCCTCCGCCTTCTTGTATTCTCCCTTGAAGATGTACAGCATAGAGAGGCGCGAGAACTCGCGCAGCGTGGGCCTGTCGCTCATCATCTTCTGTTCCATCTCTTTTATCCTCTGGTCCACGTCGCCCACCTCGTGCAGCTTGTTCTCGTAGGTAAGCCCCTTCAGGTAATTCCGGAACTTCGCGTACTGCGGGTTGGACTCGAGCGCCGTGGTCAGGTAATCTACCGCCTGCTCGTAATGCCCCAGGTGGTAGTGGCAGAACCCGTAGTACTTATTGACGAACGACGGATCGTCGGCGATATCGCGGATGTTGTCGAGGCACTGGAGCGTGCGGTGGTAGTCCTTCCACTCGTAGTAGATGTACGAAAGCAGGTAGTTGGCCTTCACGTGCCTGGCATCAAGGCGCACCACGACGGCGAAATACTTTTCCGCCATCTGGTAGTTCTTGAGGTTGAAATAGGCCATCCCCATGTAGAAATTACCTTCCAGGAAATTGACGTCGAGCGACAGAGATTCCTTGAAGTACTTGATGGCGGAGGTGTAGTCGCTCCGGTTGTAGTATTCCACCCCCAGGTTGAGCAGCACCTTGTGGTGGCGCGATATCGTGAGCGCCCTCATATAAGTGGAGATGGCCCTGTCCCGCTCGCCCATGCGCGAGTAGATTTCGCCAATATTGTTGTACGCCTCGATGAATTCCGGATAGAGCTCGATCGCGTGCTGGTATTCCTTGAGCGCCGTCGAGTATTCCCCCCGGCACGAAAGGTCGAGCGCCCTGTTGTACACGCCCACGGCTTCCTTTGGTACTGCCTGTGTCCTCATAGCTACACCCCTCTGGATTAGGTCCTGTGGTTAGTATCGGAACAAAGCGGCAGGTCTTTTAGCGAAAGTCGGCCCCTCAGGATTTTTCGGGTAGACCGGTAATGCTATTGAGCGTCTCCTCCCGGCCGGACTCGTAAAAGAGCCTTATGCGCCGGGGATTGAAGCGGTATTCCGCGAGATCGCTCTCCACGCGATGGTGCCAGACGGACGTCCCCCCCGCGCATTCCACCTTGATGAGGAAGTACGCGCCATGCTCGTCGATGAAGATCATGAAAAGGTGGCCCTCGTACACCACTTGCAGAAAGGAGCGCCCCGGTATGTACCACGCCGTGGCGCCGCTCTCCCGGTCAAGCGCCAGGAAGGTGCCCTCGGCCTCCCCGTACTCGCAGGCGAGGAAATAGCGCTCATCGTCCTCGAGGACCCGGGTCACCCTTCCCGTATCCTCGAGCTTCTTTATCCAGATATTCCTACGGTCCTCCCCCCTGGTCCGGCACACCACCAGCGACTTCTCCGGATCGTAGGAGAGGACCGAATCTTTCAACTCGAAGCTGGTCACCCCCGTGTTCCCCTGCCCGCCTACGCCAGGAGGCCCTTGAGCCGCATCCCCTGCACGATGAGCCGGGCGGCCTCGTCGGCGGAATGCTCCTCGTTGTTGATGACCAGGTGGTACCAGTGCGGGTCCGCGCTGTCGTACTTCACGAAGGCGCGCAGGTAGTCCTCGCGCTGTTTGCTCTTTTCGGCTATGAGCTTCTCGGCCTCGTGCCTGTTCAGGCCCGCGATGCGCGCGATGCGGCCGGCCCTCCACTCGAGCGGCGCGACCAGGCGCACGTGGTATCCTTTCGAGAGCTCGCGCGTGATCATCCTTCCGGCCCGCCCCACGATGACGACGTGCCCGTGCGTGGCGAGCGTGCGCACCGTTTCCGCGAGCTTGCGGTGCACGGCGACTTGCGGAGGAAACTTGCTGAAGGTGGTCTGGAACAGGTTGGTCATCTGAGTCCTCGCGGACATCGTGAGCGTCTCAACCAGGTCCGCCGAAAGCCCCATGTCCTGCATTATCTTTTCAAGGAGCACCCTGTTGTACGGAACCCAGAGCGGCTCCGGTCGGTACTCCTGGTTGAGAATCTCCGCGAGTTTCCCGGCGGTCTCGTAGCCGCCGCACCCATATTCGCGGGAAATGGTGACGAACGGGCAGCAGACGGGAGCGGCCGGATGGCTGGTCTTCGCCGTTTCCAGCTGCGCGCGCTGCTTCTTCCAGTAGCTTAGCTGCGATCCTATGAGTAGTTCTATTGCCGGCGTCGAAACATTCTTCATGGCATGCACCCCCTCGTGCAGCGAGCCTCATGTACCTCCAAGGCGTACGCACCTGTCATGGAAGGGCCCCCCGCCCGCGCTCCCCGCGTGCGGGCTTGACGACCGAACCCATCCATTAATATAAGATACTGATGTAAGGCTTAAAGTTCAAGCGGAAATGGTTCGTGTGTGTGCGAGTCGAGTGCGACCCTCATCAAGAGGATGCCTTGCGTGATTTCCTAAACTTTTTAATTTCGTTGACGACGTCCTGCTCCAACAAGCCCTTTCCCTCCGCGAGCTTTATTCCATAGGAAAAGATGTTCTTCCAGCGGTTTTTGCGCTCGATGTACATGCGCGCCGCCTCGCGGATCAATTCCGAACGGGTGCGGGACTCTTCTTTAGCGACCTGATCAATTTGGTCTAAAAGGTCCCTGGGGAAAGAGATGCTTAATGTATTTGTGTTCAATGGAATATGTATTTTCAGATGCATATATTTAATGGGAAGCTATGCTGAATAAGATACGGTATTGCTAGTTACTTTTAAAGCATATTCTGGTTTTATTGAAATTATAGTACCGTCCTTCCTTTGAAATACTATTTCGAACACAATTTCGCCCGTGCTGGGTACCGGAAAGGCATTATTGACTAATACGAGATTAAAATACTTAATATCAGTTGGAAATGTCAAATTGCCCGCAAAGTTTGTAAACTTAGCGCCATTGTGAAAGCAATTAATATCAAATGACGTCGGAATTACTTCTCCATCATCTAATTTAAATCTAATGAACAATCCAATTTTTAGACTAATCGGCCATTGAACCATATCCGATGGAAAATGAATCACTAAATCAGAATATACTCCAATCAGCGACACCTTTCCCGAAACTTCCTGTCTTATATCATCGCATACAATTAAATCTAATAATTTCATGAGTGCACCTCCCAAAAAGCATTCTGAGGGGAACTTATGCTTTGAATTACGTTTGAGACTATTTCTTCTGCTTCTCGTTTTCCATTTTTATTTTCTTTAAAATCGTATTTAGCGATAATGTATAAATTGGCCGGATGTGCAATCACACCGATTTGAGAAAAATTATATGTACCAACGGAACTATAAATCCCGAGAAAATCGGAAACAGCATTCTGAATAAAAAGATTTCTAGCACAAATTGGTTCGAATTTGTTTTGCGCAACATGAAGTATCCATGGATAAGTACTAATGATTCTAAGCAAAGCCAATCCCATTGATGACAATTCGCCAGTATTTTTCCATCTAGAAATTGTTCGCTGTGGAAGCTCGAGCGCTCTCTCGATTGCAGCTAAATTATACCCTTTACTGGATAATATACTCAACATGTTCTCAACTGATTTTTTAGTAGACTCCCTTACAACTAATTCATATTTTTCGTCCATTAACTTGGTATATTCTGTAATAGTATCGCATTCCTTGCATTTTAACTTTATCAGATCAATTATTGTTTCATCCCCAAAAGGGATATGTACTTTTTCCTTTTCTTCAATAACGTCAAAGTTATTGCCATTGCAAACTGGACATTCGTAATCTTTGATACTTGTCATACTATATCCTCTATTTAAATGAATCACAATCAATTCCAGCTTTACCTAATGCATCTCGTAGAACCGAATTTGAATTTTCACTCCGATGGAATGATTTTATTATCCAAACCTTACTTTTTTCATTATACATAATCGCAATATAACCCTTTATATCTAATGATGTGAATTCATATGCATCCACCATTAAAGGCTCACCTGCACGAAATGGAGTAGAATTGATGAACTTAAGATTCTCCAAACCATCATTTTCAATGAATTCCTTAATTGCTTTAATGCCACGAAGATTAAAAATTACTTCTGCATCAGATAACAC
>CALMJO010000369.1 GCA_937864375.1 uncultured Spirochaetota bacterium | reverse complement strand
AGCTGGAGCCCTCCCCCTCGACCGACTCGACCCGTATGGAGCCGCCGTGCAGCTCCACGAGCCGTTTCGTCACCGCGAGCCCCAGCCCCGAACCGCCAAAGCGCCGCGACACGGAAGGGTCGGCCTGCTCGAAGGACTCGAAGATCCGTTCCAGCCTGTCGGCGGGCACGCCTATCCCGGTATCGCGCACGGTGACCGTGATCATGCCGCCCTCTTCCCGCTCGAAGGCGCAGCCCACCGTGATGCTTCCCCGCTCCGTGAACTTGACGGCGTTCCCCACCAGGTTCAGGAACACCTGCTGGAGCCTGTTCTCGTCCCCCCAGGCGAATGCCCCGTCCGCCGGGATCTCGTTGTGCACCTGGAGCGATTTGCGGTCTATGAGCGCGCGCAGCAGCGCGATCACGATTTCCGCGACCGCATGCAGGTCCACGCGCGCGAGGCTGAGCTCTATGTCGTGGTGCTTGAGCCTGGAAAAATCGAGTATGTCGTTCACCATGTGGGAGAGGCGCTTCCCGCTGGTGATGATGAGCGAGAGGACTCCCAGCGCCTCCCCGTCCAGCGCCCCCGCCTGCCCCTGGGAGAGCGATTCGGCGAGGCCTATTATGCCGTAGAGCGGCGTGCGCAGCTCGTGCGACATGGTGGCGAGGAACTCGTCCTTGACGCCGTCGAGCCTCCTGAGCTCCACGTTCGCGCCCCTGAGGGCGTCGATCTCGAGCTTGACCACCCGGGAGAAGTGGTTGAAGGTCGTCGCCAGGCGCCCGATCTCGTCGCCGCCGCGCACCGTCACGGGCGCGCCAAAGTCCCCGGCCTCCATATGCTCGACCCCCGCGATGAGCTCGTCGATGGGGCGCGATACGGTCCTGCCCAGGAAAAGGCCCAGGAGCGTCACCAGCGCGAGCGTGACGCCCATCGCGCCGTAGATCAGCCGGCGCAGCTTCCGCACCGGCTCCAGGGTGAGCGTCTTCGAGTAGAAGAGCCTTCCCGCGCACTGGAGCTCGCTCCCCGGAAGCGATTCGCGCGCCGTGAACAGGAGGCACTCCTCGCCGGTGACCGGCATCAGGATTTCCGTGAACCCTGGGTGTGCCATAAGCGCGTTGAGCTCGTCCGCGGGGAGGCGCCCGTCCGGGTAGGCCCGCCCGGCGACATGCGGGTCGGGGGAGAAGCCCGCGAGCACCAGGCCGTGGGCGCGTCCCTGCGGCGAGATGAGCACCGCGTCCGCGTAGACCAGCCCCGCGGTTTCAAGCGGGCCCAGCACCTTCATCATCTCGCGCGCGTCCACCCCGGAGGTGGGAAGGTCCCCGCCGTTCTGCAGGAGGATGTTGAGCGAGTAGCGCGCGATGATCGCGCACTGGAGAGCGCCCTGCCGCGCCATGAGCGAGATCTTTTCCGTTTCCTGCTTTTCGAGCACGAACAGCGTGAGGGGAAGCGACGACGCGAGGATGAGGAATACCAGGATGAGGATGAGTTTATATCGCAGCTTCATGCGCGGTCATTTGAGTTTCTGGAGCCCCTCGTAGCGCTTCTGCGCGCGGGGCAGGTATATCACCATCACGCGGTTTTCGGGGTCGGCGAGCTGGATCTTTTTCATGATGACGATGCACTGCTCGTATTCCCCGCGCTCGTACGCCGCGACGCCCAGCTGTTCGAGCACCGGCACCTCGGGGGCCAGCCGCTCCCGCGCGCTCTTTAAAAGGGCGCGCGCATCGGCGCTCACCTTCGCGGCGTCGTCCAGGGGGGGGACCGACTCGTAATACCGGCCGGCATCGAACATGCGCTTCCCCTCGGCGAACGACGCCTCGGCCCGCGCGATCTGGGCGAGATAACCCGCCGCATCGCGGAAATAAGCCGACTTCTCGTCCACGCGCGCGAAGCCCTCCTGTGCCGTGGCGATGTTCCCCTCCTTGAACTGGCCGAGCGCCTCGCTGTAGATGGTCTGCATCTCCCTGTCGCCGCCCCAGTCGGCGCCGCCCTCGCGCCCCTCCGCGGTGACCGCGCGCGCCAGCGCGTAATAGTTATACGAAACGCCGGCCGTGAAGTTGAGCCCCCCGAAGGCCTTCCCCGACAGCGGCGCGACCGAGTAGTCGGCGCCCGCGCGCAGGATCACGCCCTGCCCCACGGGAACGAACACGCCCGTCTTGAAGATGCCGCCCGGCTTGAAGGCCCTTTCGCGCTTGTCGTATTCCTCGTTCCTGAACGAATAATATGTTCCGGAGAGCGACAGGCCCCCGAACACGCGCGCATAGGGAAAGAGCGGGTAGTGCCAGAGCGGGCCCGCTGCGACGCCCGCAGTGTAGATCTTTGACGATGCGGTATTGTCGAGCGGGTAGGCGGCGTAAATGACGTCTAACTCGGCCATGACGCGGTCGCGTATGAAAAAATCCTGGTAGAGCCCCAGGTACGGCGCGTCGGCGAGCTCCTGCTGCCAGTAGCCCGTGAGGTGGGAGTACCCGCCGCGGGCACCCCAGATGATGTCGCCGCTTTTCATGTCCCGGGAGAGCGCGTCCGCAGGGAGGAGCGGGGCCGCCAGGAGCACTAAGAACGCGATCAGGGTGTACAGGCTTTTCATGGCATCATGCCCTTGAGATGGTTTGAGATGCGCGCGGACGGCTCCTTCGGCTGTGCGAGGGGGACACCGTCAATATACCGAAATTAAACGGCAGCGACCAAGGCAATGCAAGAAAAAAACGGCGCTCACGCGGGGCGCAGGAGCGAGGCGAAGTTTTTTTGCACCGATTCCATGATCGTTTCCGTTTTTTCGCCTCTCAGGGACGCGAAAAACGCGTAGGTGTGCGCGACGTGCTCCGGGCGGTTCTTCCTGCCGCGTAACGGCACCGGGGCGAGGAAGGGGGCGTCCGTCTCCAGGAGGACCCGGTCCAGGGGCACGTAGCGCGCCGCGTCGTGGAGGTCCGCCGCGGCCCTGTAGGTGAGGTTCCCCGCGAAGGAAATCATGAAGCCCAGGTCCATCACCCGGCGCGCCTCCCGGCTCCCGCCCGAAAAGCAGTGCATGACCCCCGCGCCGGGCCGGATGCGCGCGAGGAGCTCAATGGAGTCGTCCATCGCGTCGCGGGAGTGGACGACGAGGGGAACGCCCGTGTCCCTCGCGAGCGCGGCCTGGAACTCAAAGGCGCGCATCTGCGGCTCCTTTTCCTGGCGCATGCGGTAGTAGTCGAGCCCCGCCTCCCCGATGCCGAACAGGAGAGGCGCGTCGTCCGACGAGAGGACCTCCAGGGCGTATCCCCGGAGCGACTCCAGATCCGCCCCGCCCGCGCGCGTGGACGGATGGATGCCGAGCGTGAAATAGGCGCCGCGCTCCCTGTTCCGCCGCGCGAAGTCCCGGGCGAACGCGAAGCCCGCGGGCTCGATGGACACCTGCACCGCGGCGCGCACCCCGGCCGCGTCCATGCCCTCGAGGAGCTCCCGCTCGGCCATGCCGTCCTCGATGCAGAGGTCGAAGTGCGCGTGCGAATCGATGTAGTGCATGCGTCCCTCCCCGGGAAACGATTGACTTTGCGGCAACGGGCATACCATACTGGGCCACGCCTGGTTGTCAATTGAGTTTGCCGCAGGAGAAACCGCCATGAAGATACTCGTGCTCGCCGACATTCACGGGGCCGCGGACATGCTCGCGGACGCCCGCGCGCTCATCAGCGCCGCCGACGTGACGGTGCTCGCGGGCGACATCACGAGATCCGGCTCGGCCGGCGAGGCGCGCTCACTCCTCGCGCTCATAGAGCCCCACGCGAAGGCCCTGGTGGGCGTCCACGGGAACTGGGACTCGGAGGGGGTGCGCGCGCTCTTCGAGGAAAAGGGGATATCGCTCCACGCCCGCGCGCGCGTGATCGACGGCGTGGGCTTCTTTGGCGCGGGCGGGTCCACCGTCACCCCCATGCACACGAGAGTCGAGTACGCCGAGGACCAGATCGCCGCCTTCCTCGCGCAGGGATACGGGATGCTGGCGGGCGCGGCGCGCACCGTGCTCGTCTCGCACACGCCGCCCCACCGCGTGCGCGACCGCACCTTCCTGGGCATCCGCGCGGGGAGCCGCTCCGTGCGCGATTTTCTTTCCATGCACCGCGTGGACCTCTGCCTCTGCGGCCACATCCACGAGGCGGGCGGCGTCGAGACGTTAGGCGAAACGATCGTCGCGAACCCGGGGAGCTTCAAGAAGGGGAAGTACCTGAGCGTGGAGACGGGGGGGCCGATTTCGGTCGAGCGGGGGCGCCTGCGCAGGCCCTTCCGGCTGTTCGGGAAGGGCGGACACGCTCCCGACGGCTGAACGGGACTCGCACAGCTTCAAGGCGCGTTTCATGCACTACCGGTCCCGGCTGGCCCTTCACCCAATCGGAACTTTCCTACACGCCCTCGGACGGGACCCGCACCGTGCACACGGTCCGCTCGGCGCGCTCGAAGACGAACTCCCCGCCCAGCTGGCCCACGAGCATCTTGACCAGCTGGAGCCCGAATCCGGCCCCGGCGTTCGGGTCGAATTCGGGGGGAGGGCCAACACCGTCGTCCGCGACGACGAGAATTATGCCGCCCGCCTCCACCGCGAGCGTGACCCACAGCGTGCCCCTGCGCTCCCCGGGGAAGGCGTACTTGAGCGCGTTCGTCACGAGCTCGTTAAGGATAAGGCCAAAAGGCGCCGCCTGCTTGACGTCCAGCGGCACCTTCCCGAATTCAAGCTCGAGCCTTATGCGCCCCATGTGCGTCACGTAGGTCTCCTCGAGCGACTGTACGATGCGGTGCATGTACTCGTCCAGCATGAGCCTGCGCACGTCGCCCGTCTGGAACAGGAGCGCGTACAGCCGCGCGACCGAGTCCACCCTGCCCCGCAGCCCCTCCAGCACCGAGCGGGCCTCGGGATCGGCGGTGCGCGCGCGCTCGATCCCTATGAGCCCGGCGATCATGACGAGGCTGTTCTTGACGCGGTGCTGAAGCTCGCGCAGCAGCGCGTTTTTCTCGTCCAGTGACCTGGCGAGCGCCTCTTCCTTTTCACGCAGCTCGTCGGCCGCGCGCTTGCGCTCGGTGATGTCGTGCGAAACGCCGCAGATGCCCGTGATCCTGCCGAGCTCGTCGCGCACCGCGGTGGAGCTGTTTTCCATCCATATCGTCGACCCGTCCGCGCGGTAATACTCCACCTCGATCCTGCTCACCCTGTCGGGGTCCACGCCCTCCTGCCCGTCCCTGGCGAGCTCCGCGCCAAGCAGCTCGAAACACCGGTTCATCGAGTCCCGGGTCATCATCATGTCCTGGGACTGTTTCTTGCGCTCTTCCACCGTGAAGCCGAGTATCTTTTCAATCGACGGGCTCACGTAGGTCGTGTTGAGGTTCAGGTCCAGTATCCAGATGATGTCGGCGATGTTCTCCGCGAGAAAACCGAGCATCGATTCGCTCTCGCGAATCGATTTCTCCATCTTCATTCTTTCAGAGATGTCGCGCCCCACGCCCAGGAAGCCGTCCGGTTTTCCGTCCTGGTCGCGCAGCAGCGTCACAACGACGTCGGTCCAGATCGTCGATCCGTCCTTGCGGTAGAATTCAAGCTCGGCGCTTGCGACAACTTCGCATGCGGGGTCGGCAAGCTTTTCCGGGGAAAGATGCTCCTCGATCATGGCAAGGGCCTTGTGCAGGGAATCCGGTGTGACGTGACGCTCCAGCGGCATCCCGGCAAGATCCTCGAGCGTAAACCCGCGCGTCCGCAGCACCGAGGGGGAAATCCACGTGGCTTTCAATTCCATGTCCATGAGCCACACGGTGTCGCGCATGTTGTCCGTGATCAGGCGGAGGTCCCTCTCGTTTTTCCTGAGCGCCTCGATCGCCGCGTGCATCCGGGCCTCGGCCTCCTTGCGGGGGGTGATGTCCGTCATCACGCCGGTTATGCCCGCGGCGACACCGTCCTTCATGATCAGCCGGCTGGAAGTCCGCACCCAGTGTATGGAACCGTCGCTGTCGAAAAAACGGTATTCATACGGCTCGACCTCGCCGCGCACGGTCCTTTCGTAGCTCTCCATGAGCCCGGGAAGGTCATCGGGATGTATAAGGGTACCTCTTTAAACCCCTCTTTAAAACGGCTCTGCATATGCCATCAATGC
>CALMJO010000368.1 GCA_937864375.1 uncultured Spirochaetota bacterium | reverse complement strand
CTACACCTCTCTATTCGTCGGCAGCGTCAGATGTGTATAAGAGACAGCGTTGTACGCGCACACCGGGACGTCGGCCATCTCGCGCACGCGGCGCACGACGTCAAGGTAGGCGAGCGCGGGCTTGACCATCACGATGTCGGCGCCCTCGTCAAGGTCGAGCGCGACCTCGCGCTCCGCCTCGCGGGCGTTCCGGTAGTCCATCTGGTAGCTTCGCCTGTCGCCAAACTGGGGCGCGCTCCCCGCGGCCTCTCGGAAGGGCCCGTAGAAGGCGGACGCGTACTTCGCGGCATAGGAGAGAATCGGCACCCCGTCAAGGCCCTCGTCGTCCAGCGCTTCCCTGATCGCGCCCACGCGCCCGTCCATCATGTCGCTGGGAGCGACGATGTCCGCACCCGCGTGCGCGTGCGAGAGGGCCGTCTTCGCGATAAGCTCGAGCGAGGGATCGTTCAGGATTTTCCCGTCCCGCACCACGCCGCAGTGGCCGTGCGATGTGTATTCGCAGAGGCACACGTCGGTGATCACGCAGAGCTCCGGGTACGCGTTCTTGAGCGCGCGCACCGCGCGCTGGACTATCCCGTCGTCGTCGTACGCGCCGCGCGCGCCCTCGTCCTTCTCCGCCGGTATTCCAAAGAGGATCACGCAGCGGATGCCCATTTTTAAATCGCTCCCGGCGTCGCGCACGAGATTGTCCACCGAGACGCGCGTGATTCCGGGCATGGCCTGGATCTCCTCGCGCACGTCGCTTCCCTCCACCACGAAGTGGGGCATGATGAGCCTGGTCCTGTCCGGGTTCGTTTCGGCGACGAGATCCCTGATCCGGGGGGTGGCACGGAGCCTCCTGGGGCGGTGCGGATTGTACATGGGAATGTCTCCACGAGAAGAATGCGTCGCCGGCCGGACCTCGCGGCGCCGGGACCGCGACGGCCGTCACTATGCCCCACCGGCGCCGAATTTTCAAGAGGAGAACACGCGCGCGAAAAAAAAATTGGGGGGGCCGACGGGCGTCGCCGCCGGAGATGGCTATTTCACGCGCAGGCCCGGGAGACGGACATCGTCCCCACAGGGAGGGTCATCGTAGAAATCCTGGAGCCTGGTTGGACTGAGCGTACGCACAGACGCGGTCAGGCTAGATGGCCGACTCCGTCTTTTCCCCGATCGCGGTTTCACCCATTGAAAGTATGGGGACCGACCCGTCCCGGACCTCCCCGGGGACCGGCAGCTTCCTGAGCCCTTTCACGTAGTCCCTGTTGATTTTCCGCCACTTGTTGTTCAGGTTGCGCGCGTAGTACCCCAGTCCCAGCCCGATCATGTTTCCCCGGAGCGCCTTTCTGGCCATCTCGCCCCAGGTATACAGCCTCGCGTGGCTGTGGAGCTGCGCCTGCATGAGCTCGTAGGGAGTGAAGTTCCTGGGCCGGAACACGACATGGTGCGTGTCGTAGTGTGACCAGTTGGTGGAGAGAATCCGGTCCTCTGCGACCAGCTTTTTATAAAGCTCCGAGCCGGGCAGCGGCGTGAGTATGAGAAACTGGAGCGAGCTGATCTGCACCTTCCTGGTGAACCTGATCGTCGCTTCCACCGATTCCCACGTGTCCTCGTCGAACCCGTACACGAACATGCCGTGGATGTGGATCCCCGCGCCCTTGATCACGCCTATGGCCCGGGCGATGTCGTCCACCGTCTGCTTCTTGTCCATCTCCCTGAGGCTCTCCGGATTCACAGACTCGAAGCCGATGAACACCGTATGGCACCCCGCCTTCTTCATGAGATGCACGAGCTCCCCGTCCCGTGCGACGTCCACGCGCACCTGCGTTGACCAGTTGAACCTGAAGCCTTCCCTTATCATCGCGTTAAGAAGCTCCCGCGCGCGCTTTTTATTCGCCGTGAAATTGTCGTCGTAAAAGAACACGAAGTTCCCGGGCTCGTTGTGCTTCCTGAGCTCACTGATGATGTGGTCGGTGGAGCGGTAGCGGTATCCCTTGCCGAACATGCCCGTTACCGAGCAGAACGAACAGTCGAACGGACAGCCCCTGGAGGTCTGCACGGGAATGATGCGCATGTTCGCCACCCGCTGGAGCCCGCCCTTGAGGAGCGAGAAATCGGGATGCGGCAGCCTGTCCAGGTCATCGAGGAAGGGTTCGACCGGATTGTGGAGGATCCGTCCCGCATCGCGGTAGGTGAGGTTGGGGACGCGGGAAAAATCGCGCGCGCCCTCCCACTCGTCCACGAAGGCCATGAGGGCGCGCTCCCCCTCGCCGCGGACGACGAAGTCGGCGTGCTCCATGGCCTCGTCGGGCAGATGGGTTACGTGCGGTCCTCCCATGATCACGGGTATTCCCATGGCGCGCACACGATCGGCTATCGCATAACTTCCCAGGGCGGTGGGGGTGATGGTGGATATGCCCACCAGGTCCGCGGAACGGACGGATTCGTAATTGACGCCGCCCAGCTGCTCCAGGATCACCTCGGCGTCCCAGCCGCGCTCCTTCATCATGGTCGCCAGGATGAAGCTTCCCAGGCGGGGAAGGGGGAACCTGGAAAAGATGTGAAAACCCGGCGCCTGCGGCTCAATGAATACCATTCTCCTCATGAATCTCTCCTCGTCACATGGGTGTGCGGCGGGACCGTGGATGGGCGGATTGAACAGGATTCGGTGTCGCCGCGTGTACAGGGAGAGACATGGAGCCCGCCGCGAGGGTTGCAAAAAATTGGACACGGATTAAAACGTCAGGGTTCCGACTGGAGTGGCCCCCGGCGAGGGCGCGCAATCAGCGCCGCGCCTGGAGCACGCCGGTCATGGTGATGGTGAAGAAGTCCCGGGTCATCCTTTCGATGTCCACGGGAACGCCTTTTTTCAGGACGAAATAGTAGTAATCAATGCGCAGGAAGGCCCCGGCGATCATGTTCGCCGCAAGCTCAACATCGATGTTTTCCTTTAGTATGCCGGCCTCGCGCGCCGCATCGAGCTCACGGACGATGTAGGCGAGCATCTTGTCCTCAAACCGGTTCATGAAGGGTTCGAAGAGGCTCGTGATTCCCGGCCCCACGCGGAGGTAGATGTTGCAGAGGTCCTCGTGCTCCTGGAAAAAAAGCAGGCTTCGCTTTATGAGCGTCATGAAATACTCCAGGATGTCGTCGCTGCGAAGCCGTTCGGAGTCCCTGAGCACGACCTCCTCCCACTCCTCGAGGAACCTGACGAGCAGTGACACGAATATCTCTTCCTTGTTCTTGAAGTAAAGGTAGAAGGTTCCCTTCCCCACTCCCGCGGCCTTGATGATGTCCTCCACGTGGGCCTCATAGTAGCCCTTGCTCGAAAAGATGGCCTTGGATGATTCCAGGATGTGCGTCCGCCTTAATTCTCCTTTCATAGCAACCATTCCGTTAAAAAATTTCTAACACGAAAATACCTCACGACAACAGCGCAGGAGATGAGGAGATAACGGCAACGGCGATTGAAGAGATGGAAAGGAATTGGGAAAAGGCAAATGATTTTAAGCTCCTTAGGATTTTGCCAAAACCTTTATCTCCCTGCTCTCATCTTTCCCTCCATCTCCTTTGCTAACACGATAATAGGTATTGTTATGCGTGATAGTTCACTTTTACCACCAATGGACACGAACCGCCACGAATACCTTATTCTTGTTTATTGGTGTTCATTCGTTGTTCATTAGAAGAATGACAGTTCAAATTTTCATGCTTTCTGGATGCCAGCCTGCCGCCATGCAATACTTACAAAAAGACTGATCAGCCGGTTTTTTAATTGACTTTTACCATAGACTGGCTAGCTTGTCAATTAGATTGCAGACCTGACCCGTCAGGTTTAATTAGAGACATAGCATTGGAGGGCTCCCATTGAAAGAAACAACGAAAATCCTTATGAAAAAGCATGGTTGGCGCGTCGATCGTGCCATACATAACTATGTCTACTTCCGGTGGTACTATCCGTACGTTAAAGTCGTGAGCATCCTCCTCGGTCCCCTGCGCTACCTTACATGGATGAAACCCCTTAAATTCATCGGGGACATGGCCTTCAGCCGCTACCATGCCAAGCTCCTCTCCAGCTCCGACGTTAATAAGATCTTCACGCTCAACGAGGACGTGAGCCTGGAAAACGACCGCCCGAAGCGCATTGTCCCCTTCAAGTACGCCCGCAAGATCCTCTTCAAGGATCCCGAATACGTGGCGGTGATGGACTGTCCCTGCAAGAAATCGTTCCACGCCCCGGCGGAAACGATAAACTCCTGCCTGGTGGTGGGAAGCGGCACCGGCCGCTTCTGGGTTGAAAACCTGAAAAAATACAATTCCCGTAAAATTTCCCAGCAGGAGGCGCTCAGCATGATACGCCATTACCGCGCGAAAGGCTACGTCACGCAGGCATTCTTCAAGGTTGCCACGGGCGGAAGCACGGGCGTTATCTGCAATTGCCACCCGGACTCCTGCGTGAGCCTCAAGGCATCGGCCATTACGCGCAGGATCCACGACGATCTTTCGATGAACGCGAAATCCGGGTACTCGGTCCGCCATGACGCGGCAAAATGCACCCTGTGCGGCACCTGCGCCGCGACCTGCCATTTCAAGGCGATCGCCGTCGACGCGCAGGGCCGGGTGTACCACAGGGGCGAATGCATGGGCTGCGAGCTGTGCGTGGAACGCTGTCCCCACGGCGCCCTGAGCCTCTACGTCGATCCCCGGAAGCCCCTGCCCCTGGACATGGACCTGGTTCGCGGCGAGATCGCCGGGGAAGGGGCGTGACCGATCATACTACATCCCGTACGGAGAGTTTTCATGAACAAGGAATATGACGTGATCGTATGCGGCACCGGCGCCGGCGGGGCGACGGTCGCCCGCGAGATGGCGCTCAGGGGAAAAAAGGTGCTCATGCTCGAGGCCGGGGGCAATACCACCATGATGGGCAACACCCTCACGATGGCTTTCATCCTCAAGCATTACGGCCTCATACGCAGCGAGGAGAAGAACACCGTCACCTTCGCCGACAACTACGGCGGACTGTCCAACCTCGCCGCGGGATGCGCCGCGCCGCCGCCGCGCGTGGTGTTCGACCCCGTGGGGATAGATCTCTCCGCGGAGGCCGAGGAGGCCCGGAGGGACATGTGGATCCAGGTACAGCCGGACGAGCTCATTGGCCCCGAAAACCTGCGGCTCATGGAGGCGGCTCACAATGCGGGATACTCATGGTCCCGCATGGAAAAATTCATCGATCCCAAAAAATGCACGGGCGCGGGAAGCTGCATGCTGGGCTGCAAAACCGGGGCCAAGTGGACCGCGCGCGTCTACGGCGACGAGGCGATCGCCCATGGCGCGGAGCTGAAGCTCAACACGAAGGTCACCGGCGTGATCGTCGAGAACGGGAAGGTGACCGGCGTCACGTCCTCTCGCCTGGGAATGAAAAAGAACTATTACGGGAAATCGGTGGTGCTCTCCACGGGACTGGACAACGCCTATATCCTCAGAAGGGCGGGGATACGCGAGGCCGGCCACGGGTTCTGCTGCGACTGGCTGCAGTTCGTGGGAGGCATCATACCGGGCATGAACACCTCGAGGGCGACTCCCATGGCGGTGGGCGGCATGGAGCACTACGAGTCCGACGGGATAGTCGTGCTCCCGGTATTTCCCAACTGGGCGCAGTTCCTGGTGCTCCTCTGGTTCAGCGGCGGGACGGCATACCTCCCAAAGTTCGCGGATTTCTGGAAATACACGGGGCTCATGGTCAAGGTACGGGACGAAACCACGGGCGAGCTCTACAAGGGCGTCCACTTTTCCAAGCCCGTCACCGAGCGGGACAAAAAGCGGCTGGACAAGGGCGTGGACATCATCCGCAGGGTGCTCCTCAAGGCGGGGGCGCATCCGGACAGCGTGCTTCCCCTGCGCCCGTCGGGCGCGCATCCGTCCGGCACGTGCCGCATCGGCATGGTGGTGGACGGGAACCTGGAAACCCGCATACAGAACCTCTACTGCTGCGATGCAAGCGTGTTCCCGTCGTCCCTGGGACTGCCGGTCGTATGGACTGCGGTGGCACTGGGCAAGAGGCTGGGAAAACATCTCGATTCAAGGCTCGGCGTTTAGATACTCACCAG
>CALMJO010000367.1 GCA_937864375.1 uncultured Spirochaetota bacterium | reverse complement strand
CGCGCGGGCGGACTCGATCGAGGCGTTGAGCGACAGCAGATTGGTCTGGTCCGCGATGTCGTTGATCGTCTGCGAGATCTCCTCGATCTTCGCCGACTCCTCCTTGAGCTTTTCTATGACCGTGCGCGAGTTCCGGAGCATGGCCTCGCACTCGTCCGAGATGCGCTTTACGGTGCGCGCGTCGTCGCCCGCCTTCCTGCCGGTCGCGGCCGTGCGCTCGAGGTCGGCCTGGAGGTCGCCCACGAGCTTCTTCCCCGCGGAGCCCGCCTGCGTCTGCACGCCGGCCTCATCGCGCAGGAGCCCGAACCAGCCTATGAGCTTCTCTCCCGACTCCCTGCTCTTCTGTATGACCGCCGACTGGGCCGCGACGGTGCCCTTCACGTCGTTGGAAAAATCGTTGAGCGTTTCGGTCGCGACGAGCACGTGGCCTATCACGCTCTTCGCCTCGGCGATGATGGTGTCGATCCTCGCCTTGTCCTCCTCGAGCCTGATCCTCTGCTCGTCGATCTTGCGCGACTGCTCCCAGCTGCGGTACCGGATGCGGTCCAGGAAATAAATGAACACGGCCGCGAAGAGGGTCGTCGCCGCGAGGTCGTTCAGCGAATACTGCTCGCGCACGGTTGCGAACTTCATCCCGCGAGAGAGCCCCACGGCGAAGAACGCCGCGAGCGAGGAGCCCAGGAGCGCCCAGAGGATGCTTTTAGCCATGGGCGCGATCACCGGGATTACCAGGACGAACAGGTAGCCCCCCATGTAGACCGCGTCGGCCTTCGCTGTGCCGGTGATGACGCCCGTCGCGATCTCGAGGTACGCGCCCAGTATGGCGAGGAGGTACATGGATTTCTTCTTGAGGGCCGGAATGAACTGGAGAAAAAATACAAGCAGCGACGTGGCGGAGAGGCCGTAGCGCAGCATCACAATGAGCGGTTCGTCGGGATAGAGCTGGGCGTCCACCTTCACGTAGCCCAGCCACGCGAACACGCAAATCACCGAGGCGGGAAGGAGAATGCGCCCCGCCTGATAGTGGAGCTCCTCGTGAAAGGTCGCCGCCTGGGATTCCCGCGGCGGGAAGATGAGGTTTTTCAGTTTCTGCAGCATCGCGTTCCCCGGGAATTTTTTTTGAGGCGTCCTGATTGTATCCGGCATGGGGAAATGCTGTAAAGTAAATAAGGGATGCCCATTCCGCAGGGGCGAGTCGCGACTCGCAGGTACAGATTGCCGTTCATCCGTGCGCGAATTGGTTGAAATTTCCGCGCCGCTCCGCCATCATGCACCCCATGGAACCCCGCTATGCGCTCATGATCGTCGACATGCAGAGGTATTACCTGCACGTGGGATCGTCGTATTGCCGCTATTTCGAATCGCTGCGGCCCGGCTGCCTGGATTACATCCTCGCGCGCTGCCGCGACACGGTGACCCCGAATATAGAGCGCCTTCTCGGGCTCTTCCGCGAACTCGCGCTTCCGGTGGTCTACCTGCGCCTGTGCGGAACGCACCCCGAAAGGGAGGACCTGCACCGTTTTTTCAAGGCCACATGGCAGGAGGCCCGGGAGCACGGTTTCGGGGACGTGTATCCCCTTCAGGGCGATCCCGCCTCCGGTGTGATCGACGAGCTCGCGCCCGCGGACGGCGATGCCGTTATCTGCAAGACGACCTACAGCCCTTTTGCCCTCGCGGGGACCGACGCCGTGCTGCGCGCGCGCTCCGTCACGGGACTGGTCATGACGGGGCTCGCGACGAGCCAATGCGTGGAGACGACCGCGCGCGACGCCTCGGACCGCGGTTACGAGATCGTTCACGTAGAGGACGCCCAGGCCGATTACGACGAGACCACGCACCGCGCGTCCCTCTACAGCTCGCGCGGCGTATGCGGCGGGATGGTGCTGGGAACCGACCAGTTTATCGCCCACCACAAGGGCTTCCTGGCATGACAAACCTTTTCCCGAACCATGCTTCTGCAAAGGCCACGGAAAGGGAGAGAGGGAGATCTACGAGATGGATGAGATAAAATATTCATTACGTAATTCCCGATCATTACGATCATCCTCTTTCGGAACGGGGAAATAATTTGGAGGGACCGATCAACGCACGGGCCATCCA
>CALMJO010000366.1 GCA_937864375.1 uncultured Spirochaetota bacterium | reverse complement strand
GAGATCTAGTACGGTCTCGTGGGCTCGGAGATGTGTATAAGAGACAGGCGTGCCGATTGTACAATCGCCGCCGGACAATCCTTCAGAACAACTCTTCCATTCAAGTCTCGCTACATAATCCTTAGTAGTGTAATCGCTTGTATATATAGGGTGCTGAATGGGACCCGTAAAGCTTCTTGCATTTGGCAAGTTGACAAAATCCGCATCCTGGCGTGGAAAATCCGCATCTCCGCAACCAGCTAATACCGTTGTGTTATTATAACAGTTCAACTGCCCCGTATCGGCCACAGGGTATCCCATGAACTCATTGAGGTTTTCAGGGTCGTTCGGATTATCGCGTTCTGCGCTCAGGTAGCATGCAGTAATATAAAAGGTACACAGAATAGAGGAGATTAATAAGCAATTAATAATATAACGTTTCAATTGATCCACCCCCTCTCAGAATCTCAGATGAATAGCTGCCAACAAACCCTGTTCCTGTCGTCTGTCCTGGGTATAAAGCGGATTCAGACTCACGAATACCCTTCCATTGGAACAATCTTCGTTCAATGCATGGCTAAAATTTGGCTTTATGAAAAAAAGCACGTCTATCCAACTGGCTATATATATCGCACCCCACACCCCTACGGCGATTAGGGATAATGTGCTGGCCTTTCGATATGAATTCCATTTTGAATCAAACTCGACTTTTGGCTCGCCATATTCGAGATCGTCATATGCCTTCTTCTTTTGGCTGTAATCGGTAATCGCCCATACCAAGAATGCAGTTGAGACAGTAAACGCCCCAAGAAATGTATAACCTCTCAGTGTGTTTCCTGTATATATTTGCCCCCAGCCCGGTATGATACTGCGCAAATAGTATCCGGATTTAGTATAAGTATCAATATTTGAAGAACTATCATTTGAAATTCGTTCTGCGAGAATAGTACTTATCTTCCGTGACGCCTCTTCCAGCAACTCCTCGCTCACAGCCATCTCCTTGGCGGAATACTCGGCGATCCCCTTTTCCACGTCCACTATCCGGACCGTAATTAGGATGTTTTTCCCCACCTGGGTGACCTCCCCCACGAGAATCTTGTTCGCTGAGAGAAGCTTTCCCACCTGCACGGCGCAGGCCTGGTCGGTGCAGCCGGACGCCTGGAAGCCCTGCTCCTTGAGAATCTGGTTCATCTGCCCTCGCTCGACCACGCGGAAGACTCCTGCGTCCACAATGTCGGAGCGGATCATTTCCGTGATCGCGCCGGATACTATTGTGGTGACCCCCTTCGCCTCCAGGTCGAGCACGGCGACCGTCATCTTTTCCGCGAAAATATTTCGCGAACACAGGAGCATGGCGACTGCAAATGCCACCTGGAACGTTTTCATGGGGCGATTCTCCGCTAAATGAATCTCTATATTCTGCGATTGAGCACCGCTTCATCGCAATGCACACAAAAAAGCTAAATACTTAATGCGGGTACATAGGGGAAAAGGAGGTGTGGGCGATCCCGCTTTGAATGGGACTCTTTTTATCTATAGCGCCTGGTATTTTACTACAGCACTGACCGGTATTTGTCAACGTATTTTTTCCATGAGGGCCTGAAATCAGCGGGGAGTGCGAAGCGGCTATTTAATGAAGATGGTTGCAGGTCGATGCGCACCCCCGGCGCGCCGCGCACGCCCCCTTTAAGTAAAGGGGGCTCCAGGTTCGGAGCGGGTTGCTGATTAAGTAAGGATGAAAACCGATCGAGCATGTCTCAAAAAACCCCCTTTATTAAAGGGGGCAGGGGGATTTCAAGCTCGCACCTTCAACGCACCCCCTTTACCAAAGGGGGCCGGGGGGATTCCGGGGAGTGGCAAAAACCGAGGGCGCATGCCGCGCGGATAAAATAAGTACTGGACAAACGCGGCATGATGTCGTGTATTCTTATACATGGGCCGCGCGCGGGCGGGCCCCATCGGCCTCCCGCGAATGCCGCGCCCGACAGACAGAGCTCGTCGCCGCGCGTGCCGGCGATATCATGAAAATCCAAGAAAAGGAAGTGAACCATGAGCCTCTTTGCCGTCGACGAATCCAAGTGCACATCCTGCGGCGCCTGCGTAGAGGAGTGCCCGGTTAAAATCATCGCCATGAGCGGGAAGCTCCCCGTTCCCGTGCCGGAGCTGGTGGAATTCTGCATCGACTGCGGTCACTGCGTTACCGTGTGCCCGTACGCCGCGCTTTCGCACCGCGCCATGTCGCCCTCGCAGTGCATGGCCGTTCCCGTGCGCGGCGGGATAGACACCGCCAGGGCGGAAACCTTCATGCGCTCGCGGCGCTCCATCCGCTCCTTCAAGAAGACGGCGCTGGCGAAGGAGGACATCGCGCGCCTGCTGGACACGGCGCGTTATGCGCCGTCCGGCCACAACAGTCAGCCGCTCTCCTGGACGGTCATCACCGGAAGGGACCCGGTGCGCAGGCTCGCCGGGCTTACCGCCGACTGGATGGAGTCCGTCCTCCAGGCGAACCCGGAAATGGGAAAATCCCTGAACTTCGACAGGATCACCGCGAACTGGAAGCTCGGAATGGACGTGATCTCCCGGGACGCACCGCACCTGCTCTTGTGCCACGCCGACCAGGCGAACGTCATCGCTCCCTCCGCCGCGACCATCGCGCTTGCCTACCTTGAGCTCGCCGCGCACGCGTCCGGGATCGGTGCCTGCTGGTCGGGCTACACGCAGTATGCGGCCGCGAACTTTCCCCCGCTCAGGGAGCAGCTCGCGCTTCCCGCGGGACACGTGACGCTGGGTGCGATGCTCCTGGGAAGGCCCAAGTACCGCTACCACCGTATACCCGTCCGGAAGGAACCGGGCGTGGAATGGCGCACGTCGTAAGGACGTTCCGTTGGGACGTCCCCACCACAAAGAGTGAAGGTGTGCGTCCATGACCGTACCCATCACCATCGCGGGAACGTTGCGCGGCGCCACGGGCGGCGCGGTCCAGTCACAGATCCTGCTCGACGAAAAAGGGCGCGTCACCATAAAGGCGGGGGGGACCGATGAGATCCGCCTCCACGTACGCAGCATCAGGGTCCCGGGCCCCGGCGAGGGGGGAATGCGCGCGCTCCTCCTGCCCGACGGGTCCGTCTTCGAAACCGCGGACGCCGACGGTGTGGACGCGCTCATCCGGCTGCGCGCCGCGCGCGGGAGCTCCTTTCTTGACGGCCTGATCGAGTCCCAGTGGCACTACGCGCTCATCTCCCTCGCGATCATCGCGCTGGGAGGATGGCTCGTCGTCACGACACTCCTCCCCTTCGCCGCGCGCAAGGCCGCCGAGCACCTTCCCGAATCCGTCGCGAAAACCGTGGGCGCCGAATCGCTCCGCTCCCTGGACCAGGGCGTGTTCGCCCCCTCGAACCTCGACGCGAACCGGAGGGCCGTCATACAGGCGCGCTTCGCGAAAATCGCCGCGTACGCGAAGGGCCCCGACCTTCCCCCGCTCACGCTCGTATTCAGGCGCGGCAACGCCGTGGGCCCCAACGCCTTCGCGCTCCCCGACGGATCCATCGTCATGACCGACGAGCTCGTGGAACTGTCCCGGGACCCCGACGAGCTCGCCGCGGTGCTCGCGCACGAGGCGGGCCACGTCGTCAACCGCCACGGCATGCGCATGGTCGTGCAGGACTCCATTCTCACGCTCGCGCTTCTTTTATTCGCGGGCGACGTGTTCTCTGCGTCCTCGCTCGCGGTCGCGCTCCCCGCGATGCTTTTAAAGAACGGCTACTCGCGCGACTTCGAGCGCGAGGCGGACCGCTATGCGCTGCGCTACATGCGCGACAGCCGCATCGATCCCGGGCGCATGAGCGCGATCCTCAAGCGCATGACCGAGAAAACGGGCGCGGACGGCACGCCCAGCCTGCTTTCGACGCACCCGTCCTACGAGGAGAGGGAGAAGATTTTCATGGAAAAGTAGCCGCGCGCGGCGTGCGCTCAAGAGAACGAGGGCAGAACAGTATCGATGATTTTTTCATTTCGGGAAAAAGGAAGAAGAGGCCGGACATCCCTGTGCCGGTCAAACCGGGACGCACCCCGTGTTCTTACAGCCTGAACCGCCTGGGGTCAAGGTAGCGCGGGAGGGCGTGCGCGGCGATGCCGCGAAAGATGCGGAATGATTTTGACGCGAGCCGCGCATTCACGCTTATCCCCATCGCCCGGTAGACGAGCTCCAGCACGTGGCGCAGGGGCCTTCCGAACGGCGACGCCAGGCGCGCGATCCCCAGCTGGATGAGGCAGCCAGTGCAGTAGATTGCCGCCTCGTCCGCCCCCGCGCCGTCGAGCGTTTTAAGCTCGCGCGAGGCGCAGCGCATGATATCCAGCCCGCTGTAGGAGGTGCAGCCCGCCGCCATCCCGCAGCAGAGCCCGTCGGCCCTGTCGTCGGTCGTCTCGATCACGGTGAGGCCAAGGCGCTCGAGCATTGCGCGCTGTGCGCCCAGGAAGGAGTCCCCCAGGACGCGCGCGTGGCAGGAGTCGTGGATCACGACGCTGCCCGTGAGCCTGTCCGTTATGCGATAAGCGCCCCGGTCCAGCTCGCGCAGGAACCACTGCGCAAAGGGCACCGTCTTAAAAGAGAAGCGCGCGCCGAACTGCGTGGGGAGCACGTTGGTGAACATGTTGTATCCCGCGGGGCAAAGGAACACCATCTCGTCCACGGGGCGCGCGGCATAGTACTCCGTGAGGCGCTTCGCGGTCTTCTCCACCTCGTCGAGCAGTCCCATGCGGAAGTACATCTCGCCGCAGCAGAGCTCCCAGCGCCCCCACACGGGGAGCCTGTCCGTGATCACCGGATGCATGAGGAGCGGCATGGTGAGCAGGTTGCACCCGGGGTAGAGCACCGTGCGGGCAGGGGGCGAATCGGCACCCCAGGCCTCGTGGAGGCGTTTCTCCTCGGCCGAGTATGCGATGTCCTGGCGGAAGTTGGGACGGCGCGTGGGCATGAGGTAGCTTGCGCGCGCGGGGAGGCCCTTTTCCAGGTAGCGCGCGTTCCAGCGGTAGTGAATGCGCTCGTACGGGTGGGCGCCGTTCGGGCAAAATGCGTCGCAGGCGTAGCAGCTCACGCAGCGCTCGGCGGCGCGGGCGGGAAGCCCCGCGTTGATCTTCTTTATCTCGGAGATCGCCTCCTCGCGGGAGAGCCCCAGGTAGCGGCAGCGCGCGAGGCAGTCGCCGCATTCCCTGCACGCGCTCCAGTTGAGGATTTTTCCGAGCTCTTCGAGTGACGGCATGGGTCCCTCCGTTCGGGGCGGTGTCGCGCTGCAAGGAAATATATTGAT
>CALMJO010000365.1 GCA_937864375.1 uncultured Spirochaetota bacterium | reverse complement strand
ATCTACCTGGGCGACATGGAGCGTTATGCGATACATGTACTCCGCCCCGGTGGAGGGCTCCAGACCCTGGTGCAAAGCCCGCGCCTGCGCTGGCCGGACGGGTTCAGCTTCGGGCCCGGAGGCTGGCTCTACGTGAGCTGCAGCTCGCTCCAGCACGTGCTCTTCCGCGACGCGGCGCACGTGCGCGCGAACGCCCCGTACCGGATCTTCAGGCTGCGCGCGGAATCGCCGGGAACCCCGGGCCAGTAGCGCTCTGCGGGGTGAACCCTTTCGCGCTCCGGCTCCCCCGACGCGTGGCGGTGATGCGCGCATGCGCTGATTGCCCGTCTGTCACTCGTATGACGCATAACGTTGTCGCGCACACTGTGCGCGCGGCGCATCCATGCCGAACACCCCCGGGAGGGATGCCCCGCATCTACGACGAAAACGATTTTTAATTCCCACCATGGATTGTCTGTTTTTTATCGCAACCTTTTCTTCATCGTCATGTCCGTGCAATTGAAGACAAAGCACGGCGGTTCCCGCCCGGACTTGAAAAATATCACGTGATGGAAATGGCAATGCGTAAAAAAATTCTGATGGTGTATCCCGAGTTCCCCACTACCTACTGGAGCTTCAAGCATTCGCTCGCGTTCGTGAACAGGAAATCGTCCATAATTCCGCTCGGGCTCCTGACCGTCGCATCGCTCCTGCCGGAAGAATACGAGGTGAAGCTCGTCGACATGAACGTGGAAACACTTCACCGGAAGGATGTAGCCGGCGCCGACCTGGTGTTCCTGTCGGCAATGATCGTGCAGCGACGTTCGTTCGAAGAGGTGGTGCGCCTCTGCAACGAGTGCGGCACGCCCGTCGTGGCGGGAGGACCATTACCCACCTCGCTTCACGGCGAGATCAGCGGTGTGGATCATTTCGTCCTGAACGAGGCCGAAACCACACTGCCCGGCTTCATCCGCGACTACGAGGCAGGGCACGCCCTGAAGCTCTATACGAGCGAGGAAAAGCCCGACATCACCAGGACGCCGCCGCCTCGGTTCGACCTGGTAGACTTTTCAAACTATCAGAACATCGCGATACAGAATTCGCGCGGCTGTCCCTACAACTGCGAGTTCTGCGACATCATCGAGCTCTACGGCAGGAAGCCGCGCTTCAAGGACCCGGACCAGTTCGTACGTGAGATCGACCTTGCCTATAAGAACGGCGCGCGGGGATCGCTGTTCGTCGTCGACGATAATTTCATCGGCAACAAGGGCAAGGTGAAGGAGCTCCTTAAAAAAATCATCGCCTGGCAGAAGGAGCATGCCTATCCCTTCGTGCTCTTCACCGAGGCGAGCGTTGACCTCGCGGCCGACGACGAGCTGCTCTCGCTCATGGTGGAAGCCGGGTTCGACATGGTGTTCGTGGGAATCGAAACCCCGGACGCCGCTTCCCTCGCCGAATGCCGCAAGGGACAGAACCTGAGGTCCGGCCTCATGGAGTCGGTGGAAAAGATCCAGCGCGCGGGAATCGAGGTCACCGCGGGATTCATCGTGGGGTTCGACAGCGACTCAGACGACATCTTCGACAGGCAGATCGAGTTCATCCGGAAGGCGGGAATTCCCATGGCGATGGTGGGCCTCCTGAGCGCCATTCCCAACACGCAGCTTTACCGGCGTCTTGCGGAAGAGGGCCGGTTGTTGAAAAACAACAACTGGCAGGGAAGCAATACCAACGATCTCCAGCTTACCTTCGTGCCGCGCATGCCGCGGGAAAAGCTCCTGGAGGGATACCGGAAGATAATCAGGACCGTCTATTCGCCACGGCACTACTTTGCGCGCTGCAGTACGTTTCTTGAACGTCTGCCCGAGAGCACGTCAAGGCACGAGCCCAGGCTCAACATGACCGATATCAAGGCATTCCTGAAATCGCTCGTGAAGCAGTCATTTTCGCATTATGGATTCCATTACCTGCGCTTCCTGGCGACAACCCTGTTTCGCAATCCCGCCGCGTTCGCGCTCGCGGTGCGCTTCGCCATCAAGGGACACCACCTGTTCATCATGACCGGGGACATCCTGAAGGCCGACGAG
>CALMJO010000364.1 GCA_937864375.1 uncultured Spirochaetota bacterium | reverse complement strand
TCTCCTGGATGCGCTCGACCGCCCCGCGCTCGAACTCGAGGTAGATCCCGTGCTTCACCAGGAAATTCTTCTGGTAGCTCTTGATGCTGTCGTTGACGAGCATCTTCCTGAGCGCCGCCTCCGGGTCGTCCACCACGGCCCTGTCCACCTGGAGCATGGTGATCTCCGTGGAGGGGAGCGTTTTTTCGAACTTGATGAGGGCACGCTCGAACACGGACAGGAGCCCCCGGGCCCCGGTCTTTTCCTTGTGCGCCCGGCCGGCGAGGACGCGCAGCGCCTCGTCCGTGAAATCGAGCTCTATCCCGTAGGCGCGGAAGTCCATTTTCTTTCCGAGCACCACGGTGGAGTACCTGTTCTTGAGGATCTGGAAGAGCCCGTCCTCGGTCATCTCGTTCAGCACCACGGAAACGGGCAGGCGCCCCACGAACTCGGATTCGAACCCGAACTGGATGAGGTCCTCGGTCGTCACCCTCTTGAAGAGGTCCTGGACCTCCTCGCGGCGCGCGCCCGCCTTCTCGAAGCCTATGGACTGCATGTTCATGCGGCGCTTGATTATCTCCGCGAGCCCGCCGAATGCGCCGGACACGATGAAGAGGATATTGCGCGTGTTAATCTTCTTGCGCGTGACCTTCCCTGTCCGCTGCGCCTCCATGGCCGCCTCCACCTGCGAGGCGAGGTCGTGCGGCGTTTTTAGATCGACCTCGGACTCCTCCATGAGCTTGAGGAGGTTGCGCTGCACGCCGGTGCGGGACACGTCCGGTCCCACGAGGCTCCCGGAGGAGGCGATCTTGTCGATCTCGTCCAGGTAGATGATGCCGTACTCGGCGCGGCTGATGTCGCCGTCGGCCTCGTGCACGAGCTCGCGCACCAGGTCCTCCACGTCGCCGCCCACGTAGCCGGTCTCGCTGAACTTGGTCGCGTCGGCCTTCACGAAGGGAACGCCTATGCGTTTGGCGATGAGCTTGATGATGTAGGTCTTGCCCACGCCCGTGGGGCCGATGAGGAGCATGTTGCTCTTGATGGTGCCCACGATGCGCTCGTCCTCGGGGATGGACTTCTCGAGCTTCATCCGGTTGAAGTGCGTGCAGACCTTGGTCGCGATCACCTCGACCGCGCTCTCCTGGCCCACCACGTACTTGTTGAGATAGCTCTCCAGCTCCTCGGGCTTGATGTTGAAATTGATGTCTCCCGTTTTCCCGACGGTCCCCGTCTTGCTCCCTGCGGTTTCCGCGTTGGGATTGGGATCCTTGTTCATATCATTATTAAGGAGCTCCTCGAGCTCCTTGTTGGCGTCGAATGCCGGCTTTGTCATGGTGCTGTTTTCCTCTGTCCTGTGAGGGAGCCACGTCCCCTCTTTGTTTCCTGCTACACTCCCTATTCCCGCGGGATGTATAAAAATACAAAACTATTATGCCCCTATTTTGAAAAAAATTCATTTTTACGGGAAAAAGTGCTTGCCACATACTATACATAAATATACTATATATATGTAACGAACACGGAGGTGTAGTATATGCAAAATCAGCAGGAAACAGCAGGGAATAAGGGCCGATTCGAACACGCTGTCGCCACGCGCTTCTGCCCAGAATGCGGGGCGCTTTTAGTTCCCGACTCCGGCTGTTTCTACTGCCGGCTTTGCGGCTTTTCCCTCTGCAAGGCTTAGGACGCACACTAACAGGTACCGCGATACGGATTCCCGTAGCCAGGCTTAAGCGGGAATGCGCAGGCGGCAAGGAGAGATATGAATGGTTATGAATTCCATGAGGCTCATTTTCATGCTGAGGGTCCCCGGTCGGGGATTGGATGTGCGCATCCTGTCAAAGGACAAAAGGCTGATGCTGGTCGTGCGGCGCTCGGCACCCAGGACGATACCGTCCTCGGCGCTCTTATCGCAGTCTTTCGCGGCTCGTTAGCGCAGGGCGACGTAAAACCATTCGATTCGTGCGAGGTGTTCGTGCAGTAGAAAAATCCATTGAATACCATGGGACAGGGCGGTTTCATCCATTTCCCCTTTCTTCCCACCACCACTCCCACCCCCCACTAAGAGCAATCCCTGTCTCTTTGTAGATATAAGGGGAATCGGCGACGATTCCCCTGTTTTTTTGTGCGGGTGAGGGAGGAAACCACGAATGCACACGAATAGACACGAATGGGTTTTCAAGGAAGAAGCTTGAGCGTTTGAGACTAATCCCGAGTAATGCTCCGCCTGCGGTGAGCGGAAGTTCCCTTGCGAGGAGTTTGGTAATTTCATGGAGAAGACATGGTACGGGATCTGGTCGGAATGTATTATTGGCAAGGGGTATTTTCGGCCAATGAAGAGTGGGCTGTAAGCATTTTCGGTTTTCATACATCACCGATTATAGATTGACTTTTCATCACCGTTTTAAATATCTGAGAAACGGCCAGGAGCCATTTTGTTCAGATGTCCGGGAAAACCGCGATTTTTAGGCATTCAAAAATTTTAACCCCAGGCTATGGGGCTTTTTGCCGGAAACTGGCAGCTTCTTGGAGGAGTACACAACTACCGAGAAGCAGGGTATGTCGGAGCATGCTTCTCCGAAAGAGAATGCAAATTCCTTGATATTTAATAATAGCTCTCGTTTGGTTATGAAATGTCCATTGAAAAAAAATTCGATATATCATTCATCTCCTCACTTGCCCTTCGCGAGAAGCAGATTCAGCAGAACTATCGGCCTATCATCGCGGTGCATAAGTGGTTTGCAAGACGACCGGGAACTCTTTTCCGTGGGCTGCTCCTTTCGGAGTTCGTAGACAAATCGCTGCAGGACTCCTTCTATTCTTCCAATAACCTTTCTGGTCTAACCATTCTCGACCCTTTCATGGGCGGAGGTACGCCTATCATTGAAGCAAACCGGCTTGGCTGCGATGTGATCGGATATGATATTAATCCCATGGCGTACTGGATCGTGCGGCAGGAGATCGAGCACCTGGACTTAAAGGCCTATCGCAAGGCAGCGGATGAGTTTGTCGGCGGACTGGAGCAAGAGATTGGGAGCCTCTATCGGACGACCTGTCTTGAGTGCGGATCAAGAACGGCTCATGTAAAGTATTTCCTCTGGGTAAAGCAGCATACCTGCACTGGCTGCGGCAAGGCGAACGATCTTTTCCCTGGATACCTGCTTGCGGAGGACAAACGACATCCAGAGAACATTTTTGTATGTGCATCATGTGGTGAGCTTCAGAGCGCAAAGGATAGAGCCAGGCCGGGTACATGCAAGTCCTGCGGCGAACGGATCATCATCGAAGGTCCGGCAAAGAGAAGCAAATACAAATGCAGGCACTGCGGCAAACCAAACTCTTACTCTTTCAAGCCTGAGCATCCGCCAGTTCACCGGATGTATGCCATGGAGTATCACTGCAAAAAATGCAAACCGAAGCACGAGGGAAGGTTCTTTAAAAAGCCTTCACAAACCGATTTGGCTAAATATGTGGAGGCAGAAAACAAGTTGAACGGTATGAAGACCACGTTTGTGCCGGATGATGTTATATTGAGGGGCGATGAGACCGCACGACTCCATCGATGGGGTTATCAAAAGTATCGTGAGATGTTCAATGCGCGGCAGCTTATCGGACTTGAACTGAGCTGCCGGGCCATTGCGAATGTGTCTGAAGAGCACGTGCGTAATGCGCTTGCAACCAACCTTTCAGATTTACTCCGATACCAGAACATGCTCTGTCGTTATGACTCCATGGCTCTTAAGTCGCTCGACATCTTTTCTGTTCACGGTTTCCCGGTCGGGCTTGTGCAGTGCGAGTCGAATTTTCTTGGGATCATGAACGGCGTCAACATGAACGTGGGGAGCGGTGGCTGGGCGAATATCATAGAAAAATATTATAAAGCCAAAGCGTATTGCGATGCGCCTTTCGAGATACAGCACGAGCGAGGCCGCAAGATCCAGGTCCCTATTCGAGATGAATGGATCGGAGGCCGGCTTAACGGAGCTTCTTTCCCGGTCACACGCCAGGTGAGACTTCACAGTCAAAGCTCCATGGAGGCGGACCTTCAGCCTGGGTCAGTGGATGCAGTCTTTACCGATCCGCCCTATTACGGCAACGTGCAGTATGCCGAGCTGATGGATTTTTGCTATGTATGGCTGCGGAAACTCATTGACGATCCTGCTTTTAAACACCACACGACTCGGGCCCAGCAGGAGCTTACCGGGAACGTTAACATGGAGCGAGGGCTGGATCATTTTACGGAAGGGCTGTCAAACGTGTTCCAGAAAATGGCGCAGGCCTTAAAACCGGGCCACCCAATGGTGTTCACCTATCATCACAACACTCTCGAAGCTTACTATCCTATCGCCATTGCCATGCTCGATTCCGGCCTGGTTTGTTCCGCATCCCTGCCATGCCCGGCCGAAATGGGGGCTTCGATCCATATCAGCGGAACAGGATCTTCCATTGTCGATACGGTCTTCGTTTGTCGATCCACGGGCTCTATGCCGTCTCGATGGTTGGCAAAGACACCGGCTGCATTCGCCGAGCTGGTCAGAGAGGATCTGATAAAGCTGCGCCAAGGCGGTCTTAAGGAAACACGAGGTGATGTACGCTGTATTATCTATGGGCATTTTACGCGACTCGCGGTTTGGCACCTTCGTCATTCCTGGGACAATACTAGACCGGTCCGGGGAAAAACAGCGGCACTTATTTCGAAGATAGAGGAGTTCGGTGGGCTAGAGGCTGTCGAAAATTATGTCAGCGAAGATACGGCGCCCCTTGCGCTGGTCAGGACCTCCGGTGTACGGGAAAAATCAAAACAATATGGAGCGGATGACGATGAAGTTTCCTTTTGAAGCACCCTTCAAGGATGTGCAGGCGGATTTGGACCAATACGTGACGGCGGTGTTTTCCTGTCTTGAATCTGAATTCCTTATTATGCCCAAGGGTGATGGCTTCGTCGAATATCCGGTGTTTGAAAAAGGATACGAAGCGCTCAAACAGGCAACGGGCGGTTTTCGCAATTTGACGCCTGATGTTGTCATGGGTTGTGTGATGGCTGTGCCGGTATCAGTCATAGTCATACGTACCATTTTGGGGTTCACCCCGCCGGAGTGGGCTTATGTTGCCACTCAACATATGAAAATGGAGATCAGTCAGGGTTTTGTTCGCACTCTCGACCGTGATATACGGCTGGCGCCGCTAATACCACTTAATCTCAGCAGCATGAGGACTGAACGGATTAATGCTTTGGTAGTGACAGCATGCGCATTCCTGAAGAAGAATGTACCGAAAGTGACACAGGACAAGATACATCGGCTGGACAAGGCTGACACGAAGACGGGCTTGGACGGCATCAAGTCGTTGTCCGATATTGGGGCTCCTTATGCCATGCTCCTGTATGAGCGGTTTCTTGGTAGGCCCTTCGCAGGTCATCGGGATTCTGTGAGCGACCTTATCGGCGACAGCCTGGAATCGGCGATTGAGGACGTATTGAGCAAAGCGGGAATTACTTACATAAAAACGAAAAGAGCGGAGAAGGTCCCCGGATTCGATCAGTCGCCTGATTTTATTATCCCGAGCCAATTCAATCCGCAAGTCATCATTGAAGCGAAAATCACAGAGGACGATGGAACCGCGCGAGACAAGGTCACTCGTATCCAGCATTTAGGTCAATTAAGCATGGCGGGTAAGTTTAAGGGAATGCCGAAGTATGAAGTAATCGCCTGCATTGCGGGTCGTGGTTTCGGGGTCCGACGGGAAGACATGAAAAAGATGCTGCTTGCTACGCGCGGGAAGGTTTTTACTCTACAAAATCTTAATAAGCTCGTTGAGTGTACGAAGTTGAAGGAATTTAAAACAAAGTAATTTTAAACCCTCTGCCGGGGGCTTGCTGTCGGGGAGGGAGGAGCTTTTTGAAGAAGTTGCTACCGACAAACTGGTTTATATAGGGGAACTTTCCCAGGAAAGAGGACACAGTTTCCTTGATGTTAATATGTCCGAAATCTTTCACCTTGACGAGCTCTCCGTTTATTATACAATAGAAGTAAACCAAGATTCCCTGAAGATGCGCAGGAGGATACGATGCGGAGATGGAAAGTATCCCTGCTGGCGATGACGATCGTGTTCACGGCGGCGATCGGTTGCGACAGGACGCCGGAGGGGCAGGCGAAAGCGCCCAGGCGGATCGCGTTTCTTGAATTAATACAGGAAACCGATTCCTTCTCCACGGTACCCACGACCGAAAGCAATTTCCAGCAGCACGGCCTGTACTTCGGGAAGGACGTCCTTCCCTTCGCGAGGAACGGGAAGGACGAAAACACCATGCTGGGCGGATTCGTTGAAGCGGTCGACAGGCTCGGGGGCGGATCCGTCGAGCTCGTTCCCATCTTTAGGGCCAACGCGGATGCTGGCGGACCGGTCGATCGGGCCCTGTACGAGCGCCTCAAGAAATACACGGTGGATAGCCTGAAGTTATCGGGGAAGCTCGACGGTGTGTATCTCTCCCTCCACGGAGCGATGGGAGTGTTGGGAATGCGCGATCCGGAGGGCGATCTCATAAAGGCGGTTCGAGCGGCGCTGGGCGATGCGATTCCCATCGGGGTGAGCTACGACATGCATGCGAACGTAACCGCGGAGCAGGCGCGACTCGCCACCTTCATCGTCGGATTCAAAACGACACGGCACCGGGACCTTCATGAGACCGGGTACAGGTCCGGGGAGCTGCTCGTGAAGACGGTGTACGGCGAGATCCGTCCCGTCATGGCGTTCCGCAAGATGCGCCTCCTCAAGGGCGGCGGCATGTGCATCGATTTTCTCGCGCCGATGCTCGCGATTTTCGGCAGGATGAAGGACATAGAGAAGGAGAACGGCGTGCTCAGCGTTTCGAACTTCACGGTCCACCTCTGGCTCGACGATCCGGAGCTGGGATGGAGCACCGTCGCCGTGACCGACGGCGACCTCCCCTTCGCCGGGAGGCTGGCCGACGAGCTTGCCGACCTCGACTGGTCGGTGAGGGACGAAAAGCATGACGAGGGCTACTCTCCGTCCCAGGCGATTAAAATCGCCCGCGATGCGTGGCTCGCGCGAAGGCTGGGCACCGCGGTGTTCTGCGACGCATCGGACGCGGTGGGGGCGGGCGCCCCCGGCGAGAATACGTGGATATTGAAATCCCTGCTCGCAGAAGCGCCGGACCTGGTATCCTATGTCCCACTGTGCGATTCCGAAAGCGCCGGCCTGGCGTATGACAGGAACCTGCATGACACCGTGACGGTTACCGTCGGGAGAAAGCTCGAAAAGATTTACAACACGAGCCTCACGTTCACCGGCGAGCTCATTCACAAATCACAGAGCAGGCTGCTGGGGAAAACGGCCATTCTCAGGGACCGGGGCGTGCACCTGATCCTCACGGAGCTTCCCGATTATACGCCGCGGCCCGCGCTATTTCACCGACCTTGGCCTGAGCCTCTGGAAGGCCGATATCGTCGTGGTGAAAAGCCTTTTCCCGTTCAGGTTCTTCTATCTTTTATACAACAGGAAGACCGTCGACGTGGTCACGCCGGGTACCACGAACGTGGACGTCTTCAAGCTGGATTATGCGAAAACACCAAGGCCCATCTACCCTCTGGATAAAATCGAATCATGGAGGCCATAGTAGAGTTCGAACCTCTCCCCGGGGGCCTTCGGAGCGTGGAGTGTTGACCATTCAGAGGATGACGCTTCCAAAATCAATAGTGGTGGCGAGGATGAATCGCCGGGAAAAAGATGCACTTTCCTATGAATAAAAAGTGTTGACGAACCCGCCACCCCTGATAAAAGGGAGACCGGTCGGTCTGTTTGTCATGAAAAGGGCCCCTTCACTCAAAGAACGCATTATCGAGGAATCGCTCAGGCTTTTCTCGGTCAAGGGCTACATGAGCACCTCGACCACGGATATCATCGAAGCGAGCGGCACCTCCAAGGGCGGGTTCTACAATCATTTCAAAACGAAGGAGCATCTCTTTCGCGAGATCCTCAGCGCCGCGAGAAAAATATGGCGCGAGCGTAACCTTCACAATCTGGACGCCCAGCCCCGGCCGCTTGAAAAAATACGGGTACTTCTCGAAAATTATCGTGATCGATACCTCGCCGACTCCAAAAACTTCCCGGGCGGCTGCATATTCATCAATCTTGCCGTGGAGCTGAGCGACCAGGCCCCCGACCTCGCGCGGGAGGTCAACGAGGGGTTCGTGCGCCTGGGCGCCATGATCAAGCGGCTCCTCGATGAAGAAAAAAAGGCGGGAGGCATTTCTCCTTCAGTGAATACGTACAACGCGGCCAGCATGATATTCTCCGGGCTCCTGGGAGCCTGCGTGCTGTACGCGTCGGATAAATCCCGGAAGAGGCTTAATGCGACGATCGTCTCTCTGATTTCATTTCTGCGGAGCATCGATGCAAGCGCTTAACCGGATGATGCACTCACGACAAGCATTGCGTTGCGGTCTTCGCATGGCGAGGCCGGCTGATCTTGATACTGAATATCCAGGAGGAAGCACATGGCGGAAAACACTTATCGGGCGCTCGTAGTGAGGGAATCTGAGGGCGGAAAATTCAACGGCGCGATAGAGACCATGCAGATCGAGGGCCTTCCCGCGGGAGACGTGCTGGTGCGGGTGCGCTACTCGTCGCTCAACTACAAGGACATGCTTTCGGCCTCGGGCAACAGGGGAGTCACGAGAAAGTATCCGCATACGCCGGGGATCGACGGGGCGGGAACGGTCGAGGAGAGCGGCTCGCCGGATTTTAAAAAGGGAGAAGAGGTCATCGTCACGAGCTACGACCTGGGGATGAACACCTCCGGAGGACTGGGACAGTATATACGAGTTCCCGCCTCGTGGGTCGTTAAAAAGCCATCGAGCCTCTCTCTCCGTGAAAGCATGATCTACGGCACGGCGGGTTTCACCGCAGGGCTTTCGGTGCTCCGGCTCGTCGATTACGGGATCGGGAAAGGGAGCAGCGTCCTCGTGACCGGGGCGACCGGGGGAGTGGGGAGCGTGGCGGTGTCCATCCTTTCGCACGCCGGCTTCAAGGTGACCGCCGTCAACGGACTTAACGACGAAAGCGCATTCCTGGAAAGCATCGGAGCGTCGGAAATTATCCCCATACCGGATCCGGCCGAGTCCGCCGGGAAGCCCATGTTAAAGGAAAGATGGGATGCGGCCGTGGATACGGTGGGCGGAAACATGCTCGTCTTCGCCCTGAGGTCCGTGAAGGGAAACGGCGCGGTAACCTGCTGCGGCAACGCCGGGTCGGCGGACATTTCGCTCACCGTGTATCCCTTTATCCTGCGCGGCATCGCGCTCTTTGGCATCGATTCGCAGAACTGCCCCATGGAGCGGCGGACCAGGACCTGGAACATGCTTGCAGGCGAATGGAAATTCCCCTGGCTCGAAAAGCTCTCCGCGGAAGTGGGGCTGGACGGCGTCATCCCGCAAATAGACAGGATACGCGCGGGCACGCATCGAGGAAGGATAATCGTTAACATGCAGGATTGAATCGGCGATATTTCCAGGGGGACGCGCGCCTGCCGCGCCATCGGCGGGCCGGAATAAATGTTGTAAACCTCCGGCCCGGCGGCTTTTAGTCCGCGGGAGGCGGGCTGTTTTAAAGGTATCCCTTGGGATTCGAATTGATTTCTTCCAGCTTTAGGCTTGACGGGGACGCCGTTCCCCAATAAGACAGCCTCAAAGCAATTCTTTAATTCAAGGGGCAAATCCATGATTTCAACGAACGATCTCAGGCGCGGAATGGTCATCAAGCTCGACGGGGAGCTGTTTTCGATCGTGGAGCAGAACCACCATAAGCCCGGAAAGGGCGGCGCGATTGTCCGCGTCAAGCTGCGCAACGTCAGGAAGGGCAACGTCATGGACCGGACGTACCGGCCGTCGGAGAAGGTCGAGGACGTGAGGCTGGAGCACCGCCCCATGCAGTACCTCTACGAGGAGGGGGACCACCTCGTCTTCATGGACACCGAAACCTTCGAGCAGGAATCGATCCCCAGGGACGCGATAGGCTCGGCGGTCGATTTCATGAAGCCGCAGGACGTCTGCGAGATCGCCATCTACGAGGGGGAGCCCATCACCGTGACCCCGCCTGCGGCAGTGGTGCTCAAGGTGACCTACGCCGAGCCGGGCGCGCGGGGCGACACGGCGACCAACGTCACCAAGCCGGTAAAGGTTGAAACCGGGGCGGAGGTCAAGGTGCCGCTCTTCATCAACGAGGGCGATCTCATCAAGGTGAACACCGAAACGGGCGAGTACATGGAGCGCGTCAAGAAGTGACATGCATTCCGCGTCGACGGGCCGACTGCACGCCCGTCGAAAGGCTTGTCCTGAGCCCGTCGAAGGAGCCTGTCCTGAGCTCGTCGAAGGAGCCTGTCACCGGCTAATGGGGTGAGCCTTTCCCGCACCTTACTGCAGAAGCCCCGGGGGCCGATGATGAAGGGCGGGCTCATCGCGTGTAGCGGGAAACCGGTATTAATTTCAAGCCCTCTGCATGAGGGCTTTTACACGTGCATTTGATGCTGCTTCACATTTCAAGCCTATGTTCCCGGTCGATGCGCAATCTGGGCGAGGATGTTGTTTCCTCCGGCATCACCGTCGTCACTGAGGAAAGGGAACGGGATCCGTCGTGAAGAAGAAGCCCGGATCGAGAAACGTGCCTTCCTTCCAGACCGCGAAGTGCAGGTGCGGGCCCGCCGCGTAGCCCGTGGAGCCCATCCTGCCTACTACGTCGCCTTTCGAGACGCTTTTACCCTCTTCAACGGCGAGCTCGCTGAGGTGAAAGGAAGACGTGAATATTCCCATGCCGTGGTCGATGACCACCGAATTTCCGCTCAGGATAAGCTTCCTGGCCAGCACGACTTTCCCGTGATTGGCGGCCGTTACCGGCGTTCCCTCCGCATTGCCGATATCGATCGCCAGGTGGCGGGTGGGAACGGGATTGCCGTTCGTATAGCGCATGGAATTGTACGAGGTAGTGGTTATTCCCTCGGCCGGCCTCACGAAAGGCCCGTCCCAAAGTTTACGCTGAATCGGGTGCGATCTCGCGGCATCGAAAAACGCCTGGTCCTTCGCCTCGTTGTCGTCGGTGCGCAAGGCCGCGGTGGATTCGGAAACCCATAAATACTGGGCATCGAAGGTCCGGGGCAGTACCTTTACGGTCAGCGTCAAGTCGGTGTTCATGGATAAATCCTTTATCCTGATGGGGTAATCGCCCGGTTTGAGCCACGCGTAAATCGGAACCAGGCCGACGTATCCGTCCCCGTACGGGAAGAACGTAATCGGTTTTTCGTAAAACGGCGCGGTCACTGAAAACTGGCCGGGCTTATTCGCGTGTTCTACATATACGCTGATGCAGTCGCCGGGACCGGCGCTTGACCGGCTGAGGGTAAAGACGAGCTGCCTGGCAGGCGGGGCGTCGCACATCAAGGAAATAAAGCTTACGGGCAGGGCGTGGGCCTCTTCGCCGCAGCGCATGGATGTGCGGTCATCATGGAGTACGGCGCGCATCCAGACATCCGAGGCCATTAAAACCAGGATGGCGCACAAAACGAACATCGGTTTTTTCAAGTCAGGCACCCATTCATTGCAAGCGGAATATGCGGATTCGACGGACGCAGTATAGTATTGGACCGAATAACATCAAGCATCTAAATGCCTAACCTTCAACATGAGGCTATTGAAATTTCCGGCTCAAATTTGATCTTTACATTTTTTCCTTAACCTGTATGGAATAGAACAAGCATGAATACGATGGAAATAATCAACAGGACCTACACCTTCATCATGAATCGCCTGGTTGAAACGGGGCGGGCGCCCCATTTCTCGGAAATCGCCGCGTCCCTGGGGCTTTCCATGACAGCGGGACGTCAGGCGCTCCATGACCTCATCAAGTCGGGCGTGTACGGGTGGCTGTATCCCGGCACCGACATCCTGGTGTCGCTCGCGCCCTTCAGCAGCCTGCCGAACCAGTTCCGCGTCACCATCGACGGCCGGCAAAAATGGTTCGCCCAGTGAGCGTTTGAATCGCTGGCGGTCTGCTGGCTATTCCCTGCAAAAACCGTTCAAATCGACACCGTCTGCCTCGACTGCGGCGAGCCCATCCGCATAAGGATGGAAGACGGGGTGATCCTCGAAGCCGATCCCGCGGGAATCGTGGGACACGTGTCGGTACCGCTTCTTGAATGGGGGGTGAACACGGGCTATGCCTGAAGCACCATGGTATTCTTCCGGTCGGAAGAACATCTGAAGAAGTGGGACAGGTTCGGTCCCGAAAACGAGCAGGGGATCATTACGCTCCATGATCTCCACAAGCTCTTTTCGCTGGACCTTTTCCGCAGGCGCCTGGATCCCGATTACCCGGCAAAAATGAAAAGCTACATCGGGGAGGTGATCGCCACCTTCAAGGCGCTTGGGAAAACGGGGCCGTACTGGGTGCCCTGAGCGACGAGCCCGCCCCGGCCGCGTTAAGCCCGTCCGGCTCTTCCTTGAGCCGATGGGCCGCGCCCAGGAAGGTCGCGCGATTAATGCGCGGTCCTTGCGCGCCGGACAGCTTCACGGGCCTTGCGCCGTATCACACTGTACGGCTCCCGACCGCCCTGCCTGTGAGGAAGTGGATTTAATCTTCCCTGTAACAATTCGCCCGTGCGCGACCCACAATAAAACCGGAAGGAGGAGGGAGCATGCGCATTTCGGTTCTGGACGGCAGTAATTATTTCAAGGGCCTGCTGCTGCTCGCCCGCAAGGACAGGAAGATCACCGAGGAAGAGAAAGGCATGATGCGGACCGTGGGGAGCATCCTGGGATTCGAAAAAAAGTTCGTGGAGAACGCGATCAGGGAGATACTGGAAAACAGGCACATTTCCGCGGAGCCTCCCGTATTTTCCACCAAGGAGCTTGCAGAGAAGTTTTTGATAGACGGACTGGCGATTGCGGCATCGGATGGGGATATTCATCCCCGGGAAGATGAATGGCTCCATTCGGTCGCGAGGAGCAACCACGTGGAGGAGTCATGGTTGGCGGAACAGAAAGAGACCGCCGTGCGGGTACAGAATCCCGGAGAAAGCCTTGAGGTGTACGATATCACGGTCGCCTACTGACCGTTTCCCCTGAAGCACGCCGCCGGGGGTTGCACTTGGTTCGGAGCAATACTTCATTTGGAAGCGATTGGATACACATGCCTGCTCCACCCGCTTTACCGTTAACGACTCGATCCCCATGGCTCCGCTGGAATACCGGTTCGATTGATTTCGGGAATGGGGAGGACTGGCGGCGACCTGGGGGCGAGGACGGAAAACCTGCTTGCCATCGACGTGATGCGTCGTATCCTCTTTCCATGCATGAAAAAATCCTCATCATCGCCGACATCGAAGGCAGCTCCGGCTGCTTCAATTACGAAGCGTCATCATTCAAAACGAAAAAGTGGGCGCGGGCGTGCGCCGCGATGTCACATGACATGAACGCGCTCGTGCTGGCGCTGTTCGAAGCGGGCGCGCAAAAGATTTTCGTGAAGGATTTCCACCGGACCGGGTACAACCTCCTGCCGGAATTGATGGACCCGCGGGCCACGCTTCTCCCCGGCTACCTGAACGGGAGCGTCCCCGGCATAGGCGACCCGCCCGATGTGACCGCGCTCATGATGACGGGCATGCACGCGCCCTCCGGCTCCAACGGCTTTCTCGCGCACACCCTGACCTCCCGGATCGCGCGTCTTGCCGTGAATGGAAATCTCATGTGCGAGGCCGAGCTCTTCTCGTCGGCGCTGGCGCCGTTTAATATAAAGCCGGTTTTTTTCTCGGGCTGCCCGGTCGCGTGCGACTGCGCGGCGCGCGCGATTCCGGATCTCGTGGTTCACCCGATCGACAAGACGGCGGACGGGTTCGATGCGGACTCTTGGAGAAAAGATTTCGCGGCTGTGGGAGCGGCATCCCTGCACAACGACGCCGCCCGGCCTTTTCTGCCACCGGGCCCGTTTCTCGCGGAGGTCCTGATCCGGGACGGGGCTGCCGAGGCAAAACGCATGGCCGAGCGCTGGGGATTCGGGTTCAGCGGCGCGACGATTCACCTGGAGGAAAACGAGATC
>CALMJO010000363.1 GCA_937864375.1 uncultured Spirochaetota bacterium | reverse complement strand
GTTGTCGGGCTCCCGGGTGATGAGCTTCGCGATGCGGTGGAAGTTTTCCGCGATGGTCTTCGCGCTCTTGCCGGCCTTGAGCTCCCGCGCAGCAAGGAGTCGCATCACCTTCAGGAGCGATTCGATGTCGGGCGCGTCGTAGCGGGCGCCCACCGTGATGAAGGCGTCTTCAAGGTATGCCTGTACATCGGACCCCGCGCCGTCGTCGCGAGCGAATGCGGACGAGTTTTCGGAAAGGCAATACAGGATTTCTTCGCGGAAGCGCAGTGCCATTTCGGTTCTGTCGGAAACATGAGTAGTAGTCATAAGTGCCTCATGGAAGTGTAATATTTAATAAAATACTAAAATGTATATAAACGTCAACGATTTTCCCGTTCGTTTCACGGATTTTTTTGGGGGCCGAATTGCTTTGCTGCGCCTTCACTGGCCTTCCTGTCGTGAATGTCGGCCGGACCCATGGCAAAAAGTGCTTTACAGAAATTTCAAAATATATACACTAACGGCAAACTGGCATTACACCATCCATTCAGCGCCCAGCCGGCCAAAAACATTATACGGGTCCCATAGACCCATGCGGGAAAATTAAATGAAAAAACTATCGTGCGTGCTTGTTCTTCCGGTGCTTTTCTGGACAGTCTTCGCGAACGCCAAGGAAAAGCCCCGCGTCGCCGTGCTCGACCTCAAGCCGGTGGGGGTGGACCAGCCCTTCGCGCAAACCGTCTCCAACATGCTGCGCGCCGACCTGGTGAACACCGGTCGCTTCGTCGTCGTGGAGCGCACCCAGGTGGACGCCATTCTTCAGGAGCAGGGCCTCCAGCTCACCGGGTGCACCGACCAGAGCTGCGCCGTGGAGATAGGGAAGATGATCTCCGCGAACAAGATACTCGTGGGAGAGGTGAGCACGATTGGCGATGCCGTGGTGGTCACGGTGCGCATCGTGGACGTGGAGAAGGGCGTGTCCGACTACGCGGGAAATCAGAAGGCGGATTCGAGGGCGAACGTGGACGGCGCGGTTAAGAAGATAGCTCGCACCCTTTCCGGGCGCATTGGCGGCGAAATCACGAGCGACGACCTTCACGAGGTCACACGCTCAGGCTATTACCTAAGGAGCCTTGTTCCCGGTTGGGGGCAGGCGTACGCCTACCATGAAACGAAGGGCTACGTGATCGGCGGGACGTTCCTCGCGGCCGCTGGATTCTTTGGTTATTCCTACTTCAATTACACTGACAAGAAAAAGGCGTACGGCGATCTTCCGGCAGGAACGGCGCAGTCCAAGTTCGACAGCGCGTACAGCGATTACCAGAGCGCGGGGAAAATGGCGACGATCGGCGTCGCGGTTCTTGCGGGGGTGTATCTAATTCACTGGATCGATGTTTTGTTCTTCACGAGTCCCGAGTACAGTACGGCGTCTCTTGAATCGGGGAAGGCGGGAGACTGGTATGTGAGCATCGCGCCCATGGCGCCGGCATTCGCATTCGAGAAGCCGGGCGTTGCGCTTGCGATTTCCATGCGTTTTTAGGGGGGACATTATGAAAAAGATACTACTGTTTGGATTGATTATACCTGCTTTGTGCTGGGCGCTGATCGGGATTTCGTGTTTTGATGCGCCGAGGGATAATGTGAATGACCCGAAGGCTGATAATTTTACAGGAAGTGATTTATTTTTGTTTTCAACCGCTTCCGAGGCTGATGGAGCAATCGGTACTCGCGACGATATCGACACTCTATGTATAAACAGAAGAATTGCATTAGACTCTGATCTACCCTCAGATCATGTGAAGGCATTCATCGGTATGGATAGTCCAGACGCAATAAATGACATGCCAGCAAATTATGGCTTGCCGACATGGGTCCAGATAAAAGGTCCCACTGGCTCCATAATTGCCAATAACTGGGCAGATCTATTGGACGGAACTATAATGCAGTCACTTCAAGCTGCTGGTGTTTCTTCAGTAAATTGGTGGTCAGGTGCAGATTATAATGGTGATACTGATACGTCACTAAATTGTAATAATTGGGTTAGTGGTACTAATCCTGGGGTGGTTGGAGATATTACTGCAATCAACAGCAGTTGGATTTATGGTCCTCAACCGAATTGTGGTACTTCGGGGTATGTTGTATTATGTATTTGCTGGAATGATTAAATGTTGCAACGGCAGGATTTCACAGTCACGAAATCCTGCCAGCCGCTTTATTCTACTCCACGCGCCATTCTCTTTAGGATTCCCAAAGTATTTTATCATCGCATGCATGCTCCGGCCCCCGCACCCCCAAAGGGGGCAAGGAAATTGTGTAACGCCTGCACAGATCACGAAAAACTTTTTTTGACGAAGATCGCCATCTTTGCCCCCACCGGGGGTGCGGGGGCGCTTCGCCTGCTACTTCCCCCCGCACATCCTCTTCAAGATCTCCAAACTCTTCTCATGATTGATCCTTGAAGCCCTCTTCGCAAGAAACGCCTTGGCCCCGCCCAGGAATCCCTTGTATTCGAAGCTCTCCCTGATCGTGACCTTCGTCGCCGCGTCGCTCACCTTCGCGATGCTCACCTGCGGCTCCACGCCGTCCATGGGCCCGCCCTCGATCTTGTACGCTATGAGCGCGGGGAACTCGGTTTTCGTGACGGTGAACTTCATCTGCATGGCTCCGCTCACTCCCTTGACGACAGAGCCCAGCTTGTCCGTGGGGAGCCCCTGCGTATCGGGGAGCTTTACCTGCGACAGGTCCACCTGGCCCATGCTCCCGCCCATCATGCCCATGGCGTTCCACATCTTCACGTTCTGGGCGACGTTGTAGACGAGGACGCTGTTGGCGGGGATTTCCGCGCTCACCTCGAGCTCGTATTTTTTCGGGAGGACGAGCAGTACGACGAGCGCGACGACGACGATGACGAGTACGATGACGAGTAATTTGACGAGCTTGTTCATCCGGATCTCCTTGATGTCATATCATGGAAAAGCTTGTAGCGGTACGCGGCATCCCGACGACCGGGATGCCGCTGCGGCCTATGCTGGAATATACTATCGTGCGATGTTAAACGCAAGAATAATCAAGCGGATGTAATACAAGGAAAAAGACTGCGCCCGCCCGCGAATGGGCGGCTCCGAAAAGTGTTTTGCCTAGTGTTTGAAGGCGCGCTGTCCCGTGTAGACCATGGCGATCTTGGGATCGGCTTCATTGCACGCCATGATCGACTCGAAGTCCCGCTCGGAGCCGCCGGGCTGTACGATCGAGGTCACGCCCTGCTTGATCCCCACGTCCACGCCGTCGCGGAACGGGAAGAATGCGTCGGACACCATGGCGCTCCCGATGAGCCCCGCTTTCGCGGCCTTCGTCGCCTCGTCGAGGTCAATGAGCTCGGATTTTTTCCGCTCGCCCTTTTCCACGAGGAGCTCCAATTGCTTGTAGGACATCGCGTATTTGTCGAAGCAGAGAAGGTCCGCGTACTTGGTGTACGCCTTGTAGATCGCGATCTCGGCGACGCCCACGCGGTCCTGCTCGCCGGTCCCGATCCCCACGGTCACGCCGTCCTTCACGTAGAGCACCGAGTTGCTCGTCACGCCCTGTTCCACGAACCAGCCAAAGAGCAGGTCCTTGTATTCCTTCTCCGTGGGAAGCCTGTCGATCCTGTAGGACTGGCCCTTGTAGTCGGCCGCGGCCGGCTTCAGGTCGTCCTTCCCGTTCACTATGTTAAGAGGCGACTGCTGGACGATGAGGCCGCCGTCCATGAGCGACTTGAAGTCCACGAAGCGCGCTGACTGGTATTCCTGGAGCCTGTCGATGCGCCCGATCTGGATGATGCGCAGGTTCTTGCGCTTCTGGAGGATCTCGAAGGCGCCGCCCACGTAGTCGGGCGCGACCACGACCTCCATGTATTCCTTCGCGATGAGCTCGGCGGTCTCGCGGTCGCAGGGGCGGTTGAGCGCGACGCAGCCGCCAAAGGCGGCGATGCGGTCGGCGCGGAAGGCCCGGCTGAACGCCTGGGCGCTCCCGTCGCCGCAGGCCACGCCGCAGGGATTGTTGTGCTTCACGATCACGGCCGCCGGGCGGCCGGTGAGGTACTTGAGCACGTTCAGCGAGTTGTCGATGTCGGTGAGGTTGATCTTGCCGGGATGCTTGCCGGGCTGGAGCATCATGCGCTCGTCGATCGCGCTGGTCAGGGCGTTACCGGGGCCGATGAACGTACACCCGCCCAGCGCGAGGTTCCCGTTCACGAGCTCGTACATGGCCGCCTCCTGCCCGGGGTTCTCCCCGTAGCGCAGGCCTTTCTCCACGAGGGCGCCGCCGTCCTCGAGTCTCCACGCGCGTTTTTTATACACGAGCTCCTGGTCCCCGAACCGTATCGTCATGGCGTCGGGGAAGTGATCGTCCATCACGGTCTTGTATGCCTTTTTCAAATCTTCCATTGCTGTCCTGCCTGCGGGTAATCTGCGCGCCCGCGGCGCGAGGGCCGCCGCGCGCGAAGTGTATCAGGCATAGCCGCCGCCCCCGGGTCCGTCAACACTTTCTTGCCGCGCAGGGGCCGCCGCGGCGGCGCGCCCTTAAAAAACTGCACGGCGTCGTGCGGGCCAACCGTCATTTTTGTTTTTTTGTCTTGACTGGAAGCCCCGAACGGGTGCCTAATTGCCCCATCCCCTTCTGTCTGGCGAGAAATAATCCGGGCTTGGAACAATGAGGAAGATTCGGACCCCCAATTTCATTTTCCTTTCGCAGATTTTCGATCTGCCGCTCGTGCACGCCGGCGACAACCGGAAGCTCGGCCGCGTGTACGACGTCATCGCCGACATCTCCACGCAGTATCCCAAGATCAACGCCCTCGTCGCCGGGACCGGGATTTCGAAGAAGTACGCCTATTTTCCCTGGAGCAGCGTGGCGGAGATACGTGAGGGTGAGGGCGTGGTGATCGACGCCGTCGACGCGCCCATGGGATTTCCCGCCGACCTCGCGGAGAACGAGATCTCGCTCAGGGAGACGCTCTGGGACAAGCAGATCGTGGACATCGCCGGGTCCAAGGTCGTGCGGGTGAACGACCTGCACCTGCTCAAGGACGGGATCAAGCTCTGGCTGGTGCACGTGGACGTGGGCTTCAAGGGCCTTTTGCGCCGGCTCGGCTGGCTGGGGGCGTACGCGAAGACGATCCGCTGGCTCTTCGATTACGAGATGAAGGACAAGTTCATCCCGTGGAAATACGTACAGCCCATTTCGGCCGGCGACCCCGACGCCCGCAAGTCCCTTTCGCTCACGGTCCCCCAGACGAAGCTCGCGGAGCTCCACCCGGCCGACCTCGCGGACATACTCGCCGACCTGGGGACCGAGGAGAGGCTCCTCATATTCAACTCGTTCGACCTGGAGACGGCGGGCGAAATCCTCCAGGAGCTGCCGCCCAAGATGCGCGTCATGCTTGTAGAGTCGATCCCGGTGGAAAAGTTCGCGCAGATCGTGATCGAGATGCCCATCGACGAAGTGGTTGACCTGCTGGACGACCTTGAACCCGACACGATCCAGGACCTGTTCGCTGCCCTGCCTCCCGAGGAGGTGAGGCAGATCAAGGAGCTCCGCAAGCACCCCGAGCGCAGCGCCGGCGGCCTCATGAACGACGAGTTCATCACGGCGCGCGAGGGCGACACCGTGGGCGCGGTGATGAAAAAGATCAAGAGCGTCGCGGACGACGTCGAATCGATCTACTACATCTACGTGGTCAACGACGCGGGCGTGCCGACCGGCGTCGCGACGCTCAAGGAGCTGCTGCTCGCGACAGCGAAGACGCCCATCGGAACCATCATGAGGGAGAGCGTCGTGCGCGTGCCCGTGGACATGCACATCAAGAAGGTCGCGCAGATCTTTTTCAAGTACAACTTCGTGGTGGTGCCGGTGGTGGACGCCACGGACAGGATCATTGGCATCATTACGATCAAGGACGCCCTCGAGGCGGTGTTCCCTGAGATGAACGAGGAGACGGACTAGTCCCGTACGCGGCGCCATGGATTTCATCAAGAAACTCAAAGAAAACACCTACCTCCGGAACATGCTGGTGTTCCTGAGCGTCCTGGGACCGGGCATCATCACCGGGAGCGTCGACAACGACGCGGGCGGCATCACCACGTACTCGGTCGCCGGGGCGGTCTACGGCTACCGGCTCCTGTGGACGCTCATCCCTTCATTTATCGCACTCATCACCGTGCAGGAGATGAACGCGCGCATGGGGATCGTTACCGGGAAGGGGCTCGCCGATCTCATACGCGAAAACTTCGGCGTCAAGACCACGTTTTACATCTTCACCTGCCTGCTCATCGCGGACATTGGCAATACCGCTACGGAGTTTGCCGGAATCGCGGGCAGCCTCATGGTATTCGGAGTCAGCAAGTATATCTCCGTCCCGCTTGCCGCGCTTGCCGTGTGGATCATCGTGCTCAAGGGTGACTACAAGACCTCGGAGCGCATCTTCCTGCTGTTCAGCTTCTGCCTGCTCTCGTATATCATATCGGCCGTCATGGCGAATCCCGACTGGGGGAAGATCGGCGTCGCGCTCGTAAGTCCGTCGATGGAGTGGAACCCGGAATACATCGGCATGGTCATGGGACTCGTGGGCACGACGATCGCGCCGTGGATGCAGTTCTACATCCAGTCGGCCGTGATCGAGAAGCGGATCCTCGTGGAGGACTACAAGTACGTGAAATGGGACGTGGTGCTGGGGGGCGTCGCCACCGTCGTCATAGCATTTTTCATTGTGATCGCCTGCGCGGCGACGCTCCACGAGAATGGAATCGTCATAAACGAGGCGAAGGACGCCGCGGTCGCGCTCAAGCCGCTCGCGGGAGATTTCGCGGGCGTATTGTTCGCCTTTGGGCTCTTCATCGCGTCGATCTTCTCGGCGACCATCCTGCCGCTGGCGTGCGCGTTCTACGTATGTGAGGGTTTTGGCTTCGAAGCTGGCATCGACAAGAAGTTCAGCGAGGCGCCCCAGTTCTACATACTGTTTTCGTCCATTATACTCATAGGCGTGGGGGTCATTCTCCTGCCGAACGCCCCCCTTATACAGATCACCATCTGGACCCAGGTGCTGAACGCGATCCTGCTCCCCGTGGTCCTCATCTGCATGATCGTCATGGTCAACAACGAAAAGATCATGGGCGAGCATACGAACAGCCGCTCCCAGAACCTCGTGGGCGTGTCGACGGTCGCCATCCTCGTGGTCATGAGCATACTGCTGCTGTTCATGCCGCTCGTAAAGGGACTGCAGGGCGGCCAGTGACGAAGCGGCCATGGGGCCGTGGGGTTGGCGGTTGGGCCCTCACCCTATCCTGATGCGCGCATCCAGCGCGAGCGCACTTGAACCATCCTCGGCGAGCCTGACGGGATTGAGATCAAGCTCCTTAATCTCCGGGAAGTCCGCCATCAGGTGCGAGACCCGCATGATCATGTCCACGAAGCTGTCGCTGTGCGCGGCGCCCTTTCCGCGGATTCCCCTGAGAATCTTCGCGCTCTTGAGCCGCGCGAGCCTGCGCGCGATCTCGTCGCGGCGCGCAGGGCACAGCGTGTTCGCCGCGTCCCTGAACACCTCGATATAAATCCCGCCATAGCCGAAGAACACCACGGGGCCGAACGACGCGTCCTGCGTACCGCCGATGAACATGTCGCAGCCGGGGGCCGCCATCCGCATCACGCGCACGCCGTCGAAGCGCGCCCCGGCCCTGTAGCTCTCCAGGTTCGCGCGGATCCGGGCGAAGCTCTCCCGCGCCGCCTTCCCGTCCTCGACGCCCACGATCACGCCGCCCGCGTCCGACTTGTGCAGCGCGTCGGGCGAGACCACTTTCATGACCACGGGAAATCCCAGGGACGAGGCGGCGTCCGCGGCGGCGGCCTCGTTCGTCACGACGGTAGAGGCCGCCGCGTTTATGCCGTAGTGCGCGAAGAGCGCGAGGGATTCCTCGCCCAGGTCGCCGGTCATTCCCTTCAACCAGGCGCGCGCGCCATCGCGATCGATGCCCTCCGGCGCCGCGTCCGCCGGTACGGCCTTCGTGCGGCGCATGTGGAAATCGGCCTGCTTCTTCATCGCGACGATCATCTCCTCCGCGCTGTTGAAGATGGGAAAATTTATGTTGCGCTTGATCTGGGAGATCGTCTTCGCGCGCCCAAAGACGCAGGCGGCGAGCGGCTTCCCCGACGAGAGCATGGAGCCGGTGGATTCCTTCGAGATGTCGGTGTGGAACATCTTGTAGAAGACGTCCTCGCCGCGCGGCATGTGCGGCCACTGGCTCACGTACACGGCGCCGTCCACGTGCTCGTTGTGGAGGACCGAGTAAAAGATGTGCGCGTACATCTCCATGTTGTAGATGTCGCCCATGTCCAGCGGGTTGGAGAAGTTGATCACCCCGGCGTTGGAATAGTTCCTGAGGCTTTCGTAGAAGGCGGGACCGGGGTCCGCGAACTCGAACCCAATCTTCTCGCACAGGTCGGCCATCATGACCGTGAAGCCCCCGGCGGGGCTCATCACCATGATCCGGTTGCCCCTCATGGGCGGGAGCTCGAAGGCCTTGGCGACCGATATGAACTCGTTGAAGTGCTCGATCCGTATGATCCCCGCGCGCTCGAAGGCCGAGTCGATGATGTCGTCATCGTTGGAGAGCGCCGCGGTGTGGCTCATCGCGGCCTTCTTCCCGGCCGACGTGGTGTTCGATTTGAGGATGACGATGGGCTTGTCGATCTTCGACGCGGCCTCGAGGAGCGCCCTGCCGCGGGGGATGCTCTCCAGGTACATGCCGATTATCTTCGTTTCGGGATCGCGCCCGAAGTACTCGAGAAAGTCGACCTCGTCCAGGTCCAGCTTGTTTCCTATGCTCGCGAACTTGGCCATTCCCACGTTCTCGTCGGTCATGAAATTCCAGAGCATGAGCCCCACCCCGCCGCTCTGGCTGATGATCGACATGCCCCCCCTGGGAGGGCTGTATGACGGGATGAACGGGAGACAGAGCCCGTTGGCGGTGTTCGCGACCGTGACGCCGTTTGGCCCTACGAAACGGATCCCGAATTTCCGCGCGGTGTCGACGAGCCTGTCCGCGAGATTTTTTCCGTCGCCACCGAGCTCGTTGAAACCGCCCGAGGGAATAGCCATCCACCTGACGCCGATCTTCCCGCATTCCTCGACGATGCCGGGAATGAAGCGCGCGGGTACCAGGGCGAAGACAAGATCGGGTACCTCGGGAAGGGAAGTCAGATCCGCATACATCCGGATGCCGTTCACGTGCGCTTCTTTGGATGAAGGATTGATGCCGAATATGCGCCCTTTGTATCCCCACCGGATGAGGTTTTCCAGCACGAGCCTGGGTATGTTGCTCGCCTTCGATGAAAGACCGATGATTGCGATTGATTGAGGGTAAAAAAGGGTATCCATGGCTTTCTCTCCACCTGTGGCGGCATGCCCCAAAAAATTCCAGGGGAATCCTTTGATTGGATGATGGCCAAAAATCCCGATCTATTCAAGAAAATTATTTATTTGCGCATGGTCTCCTGCGTCCGTGCGCGGCATGTTGTTCGCATGAGCCTTTGCAGCAGTTACAGGATAACCTCCTTCCGGGTCGTGTTCCTCATCCGTGCGGCGCGAATGATGCCGGCCCGCGTGGCATGATGCATGTTGATTGTTGTCCATACCATGTGTTTCTCACCTCGCGCGCGATTATCCAGTCCGTAAACCTGATACGAATTTCGCGGATGAATCGACGGCTCATTTAATAAAAATTCAGCTTTGGATTGAAATATTTTAATGAACGATCAGGGGTGGCGGTCTTTCGGGCTCGCGTAAATGAAAAACGCCGCCCCGTGCTTCTGGGGCGGCTAATCGTTTCCCGGACGGTATAGTCTTTTATTCAGGCAAAGAGTGGAGCCGAACCTACTTTGCCGCGAGGAAATCCATAGAGAACGAGAATCCCACGAGGGTGTACGGTACCGCGCCCTCCCTGTTCGGGTGGTCCAGGTACCAGCCCAGGACCACCAGAAGGGTGGGCTTGTTCCAGCTCGTGTAGTCGTTCGTATTGAACGAATATGCGAAGAGCGGGCCCACGCGCATGTGGCTCTGGTCGGTCCCGGGGATCACGGCGCTGTAACGCACGCCCAGCGCGAGCGGTCCGTTCATGTAAATCAGGTCGCTGTCGTTCGTCCACACCGTCTTCTTCACCGGTACCATGGTGTCGAGCGTCGCGTCGTAGAAATATTTGTCCTTCTTGTGAAGGTCCAGGTCCCAGTACTCGAACCCGAATTTCGATCGTACCGCGATCTTCCCCACCTTCATCTGCACCGTGGGTTCCGCGAAATAATGGTGCCCCTTTGTTGAATACGCGTCATCTTCGTTGTCTTTTCTGAGGTCGTCATCGTAGTCCGCGTTCTTTACAGCGGTGGATTGCAGGTAACCCATGGTCCCGAAGTAATCGATGAACTCGTAGCCCAGGCGCAGGTTGAACACGGCGATGGGCTGAAAGTCAATGAGTCCCCCGGCCTTGACGTACGCGGGATTGAGCTTGACCAACGGTCCTATCGCGAAAAAGGTGTCGCGGAACAGCACCGACGAGCTGTCGGCGAGCCGCTTGCTGTACATGAGACGGTTCTGCGTTTCAAGGCCAAGGGGATTGTACCTGAGGATAGAGAGCGATGCCCAGTAGAGCCGGTCCGACGGCGGAGCCGCGATCGCGGTTTCCTTTACCGCTTCTTTGGGATCCTCGGCCATGACCGGTGTGCCAAAAAGACCCGTGAGCACAAGGGCGCTTAAGAGTAAGAACATGAACGAACTGCGCATAATGCCACCTCGTATGTTTTATTTGGTGCGATTTTTTATATTACTACATAATACTGATATTATACAAGTATTTTTTCTCGATGGCGCCTTGCATGATGCCCGTCCTGCCTTCGCCCCTGTATATGAATTTGAAGCGCCGCCTATAACAGAAACCCCGGCCGGGGAAATGTCAAACCGGGGGCGGGGGCCGAATCGCCTGTCCGCGGAAAACCGCGCGCCCGGCGCCGGGGATGCCCTCGCGTCCGCCGTAAAAAGTATTTGAAATACCCGCGCGCCTGTTCCATAACTGCATGCATCGAACCACTCCAGGCGGAATGAACATGAGAAAAAGAATATCGGCCCCCCGAATCGCCGTGACGATGCTCGCGGCGCTGATCGCAATCCTCAGCGCGGGAAGCTCTTTCGCGGAAGACGCGCGCGCCTCGCTCCCTGCGGCTAAAAAGGGGACGCTCGACGCCTCGGCGTGGGATTTCACGCGCGGCGCCGTTCCCCTGAACGGGGAATGGGAATTCTACTGGGAAAGGCTCGTCGATCCCGCCGATTTCGCGGCGGGAAAGGCGGGCGCGATGTCCGGCTACATCAGGGTTCCCGGCAAGTGGAACGATTACGATGCGGGGAAAGGGAGGATCGGGAACAACGGGTACGCGACCTTCCGCCTCCGGGTGCTCACCTGTCTCTTATACACATCTCCGAGCCCACGAGACCGTACTAGATCTCG
>CALMJO010000362.1 GCA_937864375.1 uncultured Spirochaetota bacterium | reverse complement strand
CAACCTCGTGTTCCTGCTGGACGTGTCGGGATCCATGAACCAGGCGAACAAGCTGCCGCTTCTCAAGAGCGCCTTCAAGCTCCTCGTGAACCAGATGCGCGCGAAGGACCGCGTGGCCATCGTGGTGTACGCGGGCGCGGCGGGCGTGGTGCTTCCCTCCACCCCGGGCGACAGGAAGGACCTGATCCTGGACACGCTCGAAAACCTCCAGGCGGGCGGCTCCACGGCGGGCGGCGCGGGGATTCAGCTTGCGTATAACGTGGCGCAGGAGAACTTTCTGCCCAACGGCAACAACCGCGTGGTCCTGGCCACCGACGGCGACTTCAACGTGGGCCCGTCCAGCAACGACGAGCTCGAGCAGATGATCGTGGAAAAGCGGAAGACCGGCATCTACCTCACGGTGCTCGGGTTCGGCATGGGGAACTACAAGGACGCGAAGATGGAGAAGATCGCGGACAAGGGCAACGGCAACTTCGCCTACATCGACACCATCCACGAGGCGCGCAAGGTCCTCGTCCAGGAGATGGGCGCGACGCTCCTGACGATCGCCAAGGACGTGAAGATCCAGGCCGAGTTCAACCCCGCGCGCGTGAAGGCCTACCGCCTCGTGGGCTACGAGAACCGCCTCATGCGCGCCGAAGAGTTCAACGACGACAGGAAGGACGCGGGCGAGCTCGGTTCCGGTCACACGGTGACCGTCCTCTACGAGATCGTTCCGGTGGGGGGGCCGACGAACGTACCCGGCACCGATCCGCTCAAGTACCAGGCCTCCAGCCTCACCGACGCCGCGAAGAGCGGGAACGAGATCATGACGCTCAAGTTCCGCTACAAGCCGCCCAAGTCCGACCAGAGCATCCTCATCACCACGCCGGTCTCTTCCGCGGAGGTGCAGCCCGGGAAGGAGAGCGCCAATCTGCGCTACGCCGCGGCCGTCGCCGAGTTCGGGATGCTGCTGCGCGATTCCCCGTTCAAGGGCAGCGCCACCTACGCCGACGTCATGGAGCGCGCGAAGAAAGCCCAGGGACCTGACTCCGAGGGATACCGCGCCGAGTTCATACGCATGGTGGGGATGGCGAAAACGATCTCCGGGAAAGAGTAAAAAACCCGGCGGGATCGACCCCAAAAAACAAAAGGCGCGGATAGATTCCGCGCCTTTTTCATCGCCGGTCTTCCGCCGGACTGCTTACGCCACCTTGATCTCGATCCTGCGGGGCTTCACCGCCTCGCTCTTGGGCAGGGTCAGGGTGAGCACGCCGTTTTCCAGGCTCGCCTGTATCTTTTCGCGGTCTATCGAATCGCCCACCGTGAACGAGCGGAAATAATTGTGCAGCCGGTATTCCGCGTACTTGAGGTCGGCGGGATTCTCTGTCGCGACCTTCCCGCGTATCCTGAGCTCGTTCTTTTCGATCATCACCTCCAGGTTCTCCCTGGTCACGCCCGGCATGTCCGCCTTGATCACGTATTCGTTCTGGTTTTCGTAGATGTCCGCCGAGGGAACCAGCACGAACTTGTCTTTCCCGTCCATCTTCCTGATATCACTGGTCATGGCTGTCCTCCTTACCTGATCTCGATTTTCCTGGGCTTCGCGTATTCGCTCTTGTAGAGCCTGATTCTGAGTATGCCGTCCCTGAGGGACGCCTCGATCCTGCCATGGTCCACGCCGTAGGGCAGCTTGACCGATTTCTGGAACTTCCCGAACGAGCGCTCCTTGCGGATGTAGGGATGCTCCCGGTAGTCTATCTTCTTTTCGCCCTCGATGATGATGCTCGAGTCCACCAGCTGAAGGTTGATCGAATCCTGGCTCACCCCGGGAACGAGCGCGGTGATCTCCACCGTGTCGTCATGCTCGCCCATGTTCACCTGGGGGAAGTCGTAGCGGCCGGTGCTCACCGGGTGCTCGGTGAAGAACCTGTCCACTATGTTCCTGAGACCGTAGAGCTCGTCAAAGATATCATAGGTGCTGTACATATCGTGCCTCCTTTTGCATTGTGCTTACTTGAGTTCGATCCTGATCCTGTCCGGCTTTGCCGATTCCTCCCTGGGAATCTCAATCCTGAGCACGCCGTTCCTGAAGCTGGCCTCGATCCCGTCCTTTTTCGCGCCCTCCGGCAGTGCAATGGTCCTCCGGAATCCGTCGAACCTTCTTTCGGACACCAGGTACCTCCTGTTCTTTTCCTCGCGCTCTCCCTTCTTTTCACCGGTTATGGTGAGAAGGTTGTTTTCGAGCGTGACGCTCAGGTCCTTCTCGTCGATCCCCGGTATTTCGGCCTTTACGTGAATGGCCTTTTCGTCCTCTTCCACGTC
>CALMJO010000361.1 GCA_937864375.1 uncultured Spirochaetota bacterium | reverse complement strand
GCGCTGCTCCGCCACCTGCTCTCGCTCACCGGGAAACTGGTTCTCGTGGGCACCTGGGCGGCGGCGTGGTGGGCAATCCGTTTTTACGAGCGCAACGGATTTCACCTAACGGGAGAGCGCGAGAAGGACATGCTGCTGAAACGCTACTGGAGCATTCCCGAGCGGTAGGTCGCGACCTCGGTGGTGCTCGCCGACGAGAGGTATCGGGCCCTCCATCTCGTCTCCTGATGCCCCGTCTCTTCAGCGCAGTCCCGGTTTTTTATTTGACGTAGCGTATCGTACATGCAGCATCATCGGAGGGAGAGCCGAGTAACCGTTGGAGGAGGAAGTCAATGGCGGAGAAAAAAGCGAAAGCCGGCCTGGGTCGCAACGTCATTCTCATGGGGCTTACCTCCTTTTTTACCGATATTTCCTCGGAGATGATCTACCCGCTCATCCAGGCCTTCGTGACGCTCGTGATGGCTTCCGCGAAGGGAATGATAGGGCCGGTGCTCGGCATGATCGAAGGGATGGCCGAAGCGACGGCGAGCATCCTCAAGGTCTACTCCGGTTACATCTCGGACCGCCTCGGAAGGCGGAAGCCCCTGGCCATCGCGGGATACGGCCTTTCGGGCGCCTCGAAGCTCATGTACCTTTTCGCCGGGTTTGGCTGGTATTTCATCCTTGCCGCGCGTTTCCTGGACAGGGTGGGGAAGGGGATACGTACCGCCCCCCGCGATGCGCTCATCGCCGATTCCGTGGATTCTTCCGTCAAAGGAAGGGCCTACGGTTTTCACCGGGCGATGGATTACACGGGGGCGCTCCTGGGGGTCGCCGTCTGCTACTTCATAAGCATCAGGTTCGTCGATCACTCGAGCACTACCATCACCAGCCTTGACGCCTTTTATACGCTCTTCATCATATCGCTCATCCCGGCCTTCCTGGGCGTGCTCGTGCTCTTTCCCGTCAGGGAAAAGAAGGAGCATGCCCCGGGCGCAGTCGCGCGTCCGCGCCTCTCGTTCAAGGGACTGGACCGCTCCCTTGTCATCTTCTTCGCGGCGGTCTTCATCTTTACACTGGGAAATTCCAGCAACCAGTTTCTGCTATTAAAGACCATGGACGCCGGGATCAGCCTGCCCGAGGTGCTGGTCATGTACATGGTGTTTAATTTCATCACGTCGGTGCTCTCGACGCCCCTCGGGAGCCTCTCGGACCGCGTGGGACGTACGCGTATCATTCTCGCGGGATACGCGCTTTACGCGATCGTGTACGTTATGTTCGGGTACATCACCGCGGATTCCGGCGGCTGGCTCTGGCTTTTCTGGGGCCTCTACGGCATCTACTACGCCCTCACCGAGGGAATCGAAAAGGCGCTGGTCGCCGACCTCGCCCCCGTGCACTCGCGGGGTACGGTCATGGGCCTGTTCAGCACCATCACCGGGGTGGGCCTCCTGCCCGCGAGCATAATCGCCGGCTTCCTGTACGCCTGGATGCCGTCTGCGCCTTTTATCTTTGGAGGGGCGATGGCGGCGCTCGCGTTCGGGATTATTATTATTTTTCTGCCCCGGAAATAAGCTAGTGGTTGACTTCCCGGTTTGCCGATATTATACTCGGGACCAGACAGCGGCAGCTGTGCCCGCAGTACGGGACCCCGTGCCGCACCCGGCGCACGCGGCGTCCAGCAGGGAGGTAGCGCAGTGATCAACAGCAAGGGTCAGTCGGAACAGAGCAATATCCCGTCACCGCTCAAGGGAGGCAAAAAGGGGTCCATAAACCTCGTCATCAAGGTGGCCCTGGTGGCGCTCATCTTCATAGGGGTGTTCTACCTTATCTATTTTTCCGTCCAGTACGGCAAGGCCACTTTCATCCTTTCGGACCGGGAGATAACCGCGGATTCCGATCCCCAGGTGGAACGGTACAAGACCGGCAGCAAGATGTACTTTTTCATCAACAGGATCAGCAAGGACCTGGACTCGAGCCTTTTCACGATAGAGATCGAAAAGCAGGAAAACAACGAGTACCGGCATTACAAGCAGGTGAGCTACGAGCTTGAAAAGAACTTTCCCAAGATGGGCTCTTACCTGCCGTCGGAATATTTTCGCAAGCCGGGCAAGTACCGGATAAAGGCGCTGCTCGACGGGAAGATCGTCGCGTCGAACCTCGTCGAGGTCGCCGACTAGACTGAATGCCGGGAAACTAAAACACGGGTAGAAGCCAATGCGTAAAGCACCAGGGGCGTCGGTATTTCTGAAAGCGGCAGCGCTGCTCATCATGCTTGCCTGGCCGGCGCCGCCCGGGTTCGCCTCCACGGACCAGCTCACCACGGAGCGGATGCTGGGCGAAAACAAGTACTTCGTCTACTTCGCCGACGTGTGCATCACCAACTTCGGGGAGAAGAAGGTCGAGCAGTTCAAGGACGTCTACCAGCTTCACTTCAACGCCGAGGTCTCTTATCTGCAGTCGGATTACAAGGCCGCCTACAAGAGAATATACCAGAGTCAGACCCAGGAAGCCGAGCTTGTCGCGGGCATTTTAAAAGATTTCTATCTCGAGAATTCCAAGGACATCCTGGACCAGATCGCGCCCGACATCATCCGCTCCAAGCAGTCGCGCGCGAAGCTCTATCTCACGCTGGCCTACCGCGACCGCGCGCTCGCGCTCAATTACTATACCATAGGCGATGCCTCCAATCCGAAGCTATACTCGTACAAACTTTATAAGTACATCGACGCCATTAACATGGCGCGGCGCGCCAAACGCTACGGCTTTCTCGCTCTTTACGAAAGCCAGACCAGCGAGGTGAAGCAGAAGATATTCAACCACCTGTTCGAGATGGAGCGGGAAGCCGGCGGCCAGTTTTACAACCGGTTCCTGAACAAATCGGGAGACGATTTCCTGAAAGAGATCAACAGGCAATACGAGGAATACGAAAAGGAAGCCGGCTCCGAACCGGCGCCCAAAGCCGACAAGAAAGACGCGGCGGATAAAAAGGACGCAGCGGAAAAGAAGCCCGAGATCGTGAAGGAGAAGGAAGGGCATGGGTTCGAGCGCAAGGTCGAGAAGCGCGTACGCTTCCGCAACGAGAAGACCGTCGCCCAGTACCTCCTGAACGCCGAATTCGAAAAGGGCGAGGATCTTATCCGGGATTACGTCGAGGATTTCAACTTCAAGATCATACGCGCCACGTTCGAGGTCCTGGCGGCGAAGGGCAAGGACTCCAGGGATTCCGCCGCGGGATATGACAGCTTTTTGCAGCACCACACCGACAATTACGGGAGGCTCGCAAAGCACTCCGTTCTCGAATCATTCGCGGGGAGCGTCAAGGTCGAGGACTATGTGGAGAAGGGCGGCGACAAGGACGCCAAGGGCGGCGGAACAGGCGACAAGGACGCGAAAGGAAAGGAAGAGGTGAAGCCCGGAACGGACGACAAGGCGGTGAAGAAGGACGCCAAGCCCGAAGACAAAGCACCGGACAAGAAAGATGAAAAAAAAGGGGAAGGCGCGAAGTAGGCGCCGCATGAATGGACAATTCCGACCTGCTTAACCGCGTTCACAAGCGGATCATCAACGAGCTCATGAGCCATGGCGAGTCCCGCTATCCCAGGGAAAAGCTGGAAAAGATTTTCGAGAGCGATACGCGCCTGCGCAAAGCGCTCGCCGACCTCTACATTAACCTTGAAGACCTGGGAAACCCGACCATCGCGGTCGACATGCTCGCCGAGCACGCCGCGATGCTCGTGGACATGATCAACCAGTTCAAGAAGAAATAAGCACCCTCCGGCCTCGACGAAAATCAAAATATTGTTGCATTAAAAAAGGCGCTGTTCGATAGTAATTTCCAGTGCATGGCGCGCGTAACGCGTCCCTTCGCGGAGCAGCTGACAAAGAATACGGGGTGCTCTTTTATGAAAAAACGCGGAATCTTATTAATGATGATCCTGTCGATGGCGCTCTGCGGCGCGGCCTGCAAAGAGGAATTCGGCGGGCTGGGCATTGAGGTCGACACGGGAGAGGGTAAGGTTACACGGGAAAACCCGTACGTGATACGCGACGTGTTCAAGGGCGGAACCGGCGAGCTCGCGGGGCTCAAGCCGGGCGATAAGATACTCTCCGTGGACGGCCAGGAGCTCCTTGGATACCAGCATGAATACATAGTAAAAAGCCTTCTGCGCGGAAAGCCTGGCACCATGGTGACTCTGCAGGTGGAGCGTGAAGGCCAGCTCATGCTGCTCCGAGTGCTGCGCGGAAGGGTCGTGCTCCAGTGATCCGCACCTGATTATGAAGCGGGAAAAGGCACAACGAATCGCGTGGAAGCTGGTATACGGTATTACGGCACTCCTCTGGCTTCTGCTCATCCTGGATATCGTGTACTGGGCGGCGCATTGAAATTTCATGCGTGTGGATGTGAACCGGCATTATGAAAGGCGTTGTTGACAAGGTCAAGGATTCCATAGAACGCATGCCTTCCCTCTCGCCCGTGATCCATAAGATCAACGAAGTGGCGAACAGCGCGAAGTCCAGCGCCCAGGATCTTACGGACGTGATCCAGCTCGATCCCGTCCTCACCGCAAAAGTTATCCGCATGGTGAATTCCGCCTACTTTGGCCTTCAGAACGAGGTGAAATCGCTCAAACCCGCGGTCATCATGCTGGGGCTCAATACCATAAAAAACGTCGCGCTCTCCTCGGCCTTCCTGGGGAAGGTCTCGCTGAACAAGAACACGAAGCTCAACGGGGAGGAATTCTGGAAGCATTCCCTGGGCGTGGCGGTGGCGTCCAAGCTCATCGCGCGCAAGCTCGGCGTCGATCCCAAGCTCCTTGAAGAATACTTCATCGCGGGGCTCATCCACGACATCGGCAAGGTGCTCATCAACAACTTCTTCCCGGAGGAAATGAACACCATCCTGGAGGAGGCTCTCAGGAAGGAAGAGGGAATCACCGATCTCGAGCGCAGGGTCCTGGGCCTCACCCACGAGGAGATAGGCATCGCGATCGGCAAGAAATGGAGGTTTGCCAATAACCTGCTGTATTCGATGGGAAGGCACCACCAGCCCGTGATGCAGGGCGACTCGGCGGTGTTTTCCATGGTCGTGTCGGTGGCCGACAATTTCGTGAAGATCCTGAAGGTTGGATTCAGCGGGAATTACAAGATCGAGCACATGCCCGACGAGCTCTGGAAGCATCTCAATCTCAACGAGGAGGCGGTGTTCGACGCACTCTCTTCCATCGGCGGTGAAATTGAAAAGGCGGTGCTGTTCTTAAAGTAGGCCATGGGCGAGCTCCAGGTAAGATTCTGGGGCGTGCGGGGATCAATCCCCGTACCCGGCCCCGCGACGGTCAAGTACGGAGGAAACACCTCCTGCATTGAGCTTGTGTCCGGCGAACCGGAGCGCATCGTGTTCGATGCGGGCACGGGCCTCAGGGTCCTGGGCGACTCGCTCGACCTCTCGAAAAAGCAGAACATCCACATTCTCATATCGCACCCGCACTGGGACCACATCAACGGCTTTCCTTTCTTCACGCCCATCTACATTCCCGGGAACCGGATCACGGTCTACGGCCCCTCCACCTTCGAGCTCACCATGGAAGAGGTCATCAACGGGCAGATGAAGTATTCCTATTTCCCGGTGCGCACGGCCGAGCTTTCGGCGGACCTGAGCTTCAGGGAGGTCGGGGCGGGTGAGTTCAGCGTGGGAAACTTCCACGTGAAGGCGCACCAGCTCAACCATCCCGTCACCTGCATGGGGTACCGAGTTTCGTATAACGGTAAACAGTTCGCCTACCTGGGGGACAACGAGCGCTACTACAACGTGTACAACGACGACGACCCCGAAGTCACCCAGGTGACCGCGGAGATGAACGAGCGCCTGGTCGAGTTCGTGAAGGGGGTCGACACCCTGGTCTCCGATTCCCAGTACACGCCCGCCGAATACCCCTCGCACCAGGGATGGGGGCACAGCACCACCCACGACGTGGTCAACCTTGCCATCAGGGCGGAGGTCAAGAAGCTCTTCTTCTTTCACCACGATCCCCTGCGCACCGACGAGGAGCTTGACTTCCTGGTTAAACACTACAACGAGCGCGTCCGCGCCCGCGGTTACGGGCTCGTAATCGACGCGGCGCGCGAGGGAGCCTCCTTCCCGGTGTAAGCGGCGGCAGAAACGAATGACGCACGGCGTCATTGCGCGCCGTGAGGCAGATCGGCCCCCATTGGTATTAACGTATCGTGAGGTAAAAGCCCTATTCCGGGCTGTAGAGTACCGTGAGGTTCCTGATCGCCTTGACCGCCTTGAGGTAGTCCAGCGGCGTGGCGGTTTTCAGATGGTGCGTGCAGAAGGCGATGTAGCGGTTGGGGTGCCGGTCGTCGGGGCGCGTCGCGTCGATGAGCTCCCATGCGTCGCTGGCGTACGCCTCGGCCCACATGTGGTAGACGAACACGTTTTTCTCTCCCATGAACTCGTCGCAGAAAATCATTCCCACGACGGCGCGCGCGGGAACGCCGAGCGCGCGGAGGATCGCGATGGCGAGCATGGCGTGCTCGGTGCAGTCGCCCGTTCGCGACGCGGCTATGTCGTCGGCCGGCAGGAAGGGAACGCCAAGCTGCTTGCGCTCAATATAGTTATAAACGAAGCGCTCCACCTCCCGGGCGGGCGCGGGCCTGCCGCGGAATTGCTCCGCGAGCTTCAGGATCGAGGGGCTCGTGATGTTCAGGTAACGCGTATCCGCGGTATCGTCGGGAACGGGACCGGCCGACGGGCGCGGCTCGCCCGCGCGCAGAGTGACGAATTTTTTGTCGTGCGAAGACTTTCGCGCGGTGACCTGCTGGAATGGCGTGTCGGGGAGCGAGAAATCCATGTCCTGTGAGGAAAGCGAGTACGTGGTAGCGGACTCCGCAAATATCCGGCCGGAATCGCCCAGGACCTGCACGACGTAACTGCCCGGGTCCAGCGAGAAGGAGCGCTTCGATGGAATGACGAATACACCGGTGATGACGAGCGCGGCGAGGATGAGCGCGAGCGCGCATTTTTTGAACGGGAACATGGGTCAGTCTTCTCGGATGAGCTCGAGCCGATTGTTGAGCATCTCGACGACCACCATGACCGCGATGCCGTCGTCGTCCAGGTAGGAGTCGGAGAATTTTACCGCGTCGATCGTCTGGCTTATGTGCAGCAGCCTCATCTTGCGGCTGCCCACCTCCACCGTCTCGCGCCCCAGGGCGCGCGCGGTCATCGTGATGGTCCGGTCGCGCTCGATCGAGGGATCGTACACCTGTGCGCTCACCTCGAGGTCCTTTTTGAACCTGCCCTCTATGAGCTTCGAGAGAAAATAGTTCCCGTCCAGGATGAAGTCGCCGGGAATGGTGAGGGTCGCCCTGTGCGTCCCCTCGGTGAGCTCCACCTCGTTTCCCCGGAAGACGGCGACGGTGTCGATCTTCTGCGTGGTCGCACCCGTCGCGATCGTGTTGTACGATTCGTACTTGATGGGCTTGAAGTCGACGGTTTCGGTCATGATGTGGCGCGAGGTGTTCCTGACGTCGGCGAGCCCCATGGTGAGATCGCTCGATATGATGTACCGGCCGTTCTCAATTTTGCTGGAGATGACGGCCTCGCCTATGAGAACGCCCCTGGTGAACATCTTGTATTTCCACGTGCCCGTGGGAACTTTTTCGGGGGTCTTGCCGCATCCGACGCAGGGAGCAAAGAGGAGCGAGAGCCCTGTAAGCGCTGCAAATAATCTGTTCATGGTGTTCCTCACCTGAAATGGTCGAATCCGCCGATTCCCGCCCGGATGAGCGCGCCGTCCTTCATGATCGAGAAGCCCTTCTCCGTGATCTTGCCCACGGCCGTAACGCGGACGCCGTTGATATTGACGTTCATGGTGGGGCTCACGTCGCGGGGCGAGGCGAACAGGAGCTCGTATTCCTCGCCGCTCTCGAGCGCATAGGTGCGGGGGTCGGAGCCCGTTTCGTCCGTGAAGGCCCTGAGCGCGGCCGAACAGGGAAGCGCCCCCGCGTCTATCACGAATCCCGTCCCGCTCTCCTCGCAGATGTGGGGGAGGTCCGACAGGATCCCGTCGGAGACGTCGATCATGGCCGCGGGGGAGAACGCCTGCGAGATCTCCTGGACGATGCCGAACCGCGCGAGAGGGCGCGTATGCTTCTGAATGAGCTCCGGGAAGCGCGCAGCGCGCGCGCGGTCGCCGGACTTGAGGATTTCGAGCCCGGCCATGGAGTCGCCGGTCGAGCCGGTCACGTAGATGATGTCTCCCGGGCGCGCGCCGTCGCGGGTCACGAGCTTTTTCTTCGCGACCTCCCCGTAGAGGGCGATGTTGAGCGTGAGCGTGTCCGAGCGCGAGGTGTCGCCGCCGGCTACAATCGTGCCCGCAAGGTTCGCCGCGGCGAGCATTCCGTCGTACAATGCGAGCACGTATTCCTCGCCGGTGTCCGCGGGAAGGCCGAGCGACACCACCGCGAACCTTGGGGCGCCGCACATCGATGCGATGTCCGAAACGTTTCCCATCATGGCCTTGTAGCCGATGTCGCCGGGATCGCCGAACTCACGGGTGAAGTGCACGTGCTCGACGCTAATGTCCGTGGTGAGCAGGCCCAGGCGGGATTCGTCGATCTCAAAGACCGTGCAGTCGTCCCCGATGCCGCGCACGAGCCAGGAGGGCGCGGGGAGCCCGGAGCGGCCGACGCGCTCCCTAATCTTACGCAGCAGGTCCCATTCGCTCGTGATGCGCATTTTACCCCGCGTATTTCCCGTACATGAATTCCGCGCGCGCCCTGCATCTTTCGTAGCCTATGAGCGGAATGGCCTGGTCGAGCTCCGGGCCGGCGAGCGAGCCGGTGAAGAGCGCCCTGACCGGGTGGAAGAGCTTTTTCCCCTTGAGCCCGGTTGCGGCCTTGATCCTGTTCACGAGCTCGGCGGCGAAGTTTTCTTCGCTGAGATCGGTCTCCAGGAGCCGCTTCGCTTCGGCGATGATCTTCCTGGAGTCTTCCTCGCGGAGTATCGCGTCGGCCTCCTCGTTGGGCTCCATGATTTCCCTGAGAAAGAGCGGCGCGTGTTTCGTGATGTCGGAGAGCACCTCGCAGTTTCCGCGCACCAGGTCGATCACGCGCTCGAACCAGGGACGGGGATACGAGTCGGTATCGAATCCCGCTTCCCTGAGATAGGGGACGCAGAGGTCGGTGATGCGGGCGAGATCTGCGCTGCGAATGTAGTTCGCGTTCATCCAGCGCAGCTTCACGAAATCGAAGACCGCGGCGCTGCGCGCGAGGTTCTGCATCTCGATCTGGCGCACGATCTCGTCGAAGGGAAGAATGTCCTCGCCGGATTCGGTGGCCCAGCCGAGCATGCAGAGGTAGTTGACCAGCGCTTCCGGCAGGTAACCCTCCTTGCGGTACATCTCGACCGACGTGATGCCGTGGCGCTTGGAAAGCTTCGCGCGGTCGGGCCCCAGAACGAGGGCCAGGTGCGCGTACTCCGGGACGGGGAGCCCCAGCGCGCGCGCGATGAGCACCTGCTTGGGGGTGTTGGGGAGATGGTCCTCGCCGCGGATCACGTGCGTGATCTTCATGAGGGTGTCGTCGATGATCACGATATAGTTATATATGGGCGTGCCGTCGGAGCGCACGATGATGAAGTCCCCGCCTATGTTCTCGCTTTCGAACACGACCCTGCCCTTGATGAGGTCGTTGACGGTGATGGTCTGGCCGTCGGGCACGCGGAAGCGCACGGTGGGTTTGCGCCCCTGGTCCTCGAACTTCTTCCTGTCCGCGGCCGACAGGTTACGGCACGTGCCGGGATAGGTGAAGGGCCTCCCGGCGTCGCTTGCGGCCTTCCGCATGTCGTCGAGCTCTTCCTGCGAGCAATAGCAGTGGTAGGCCTTTCCCTGCTCGAGGAGCGCGTCGGTGTATCGTTTATAGATATCGAAGCGCTCCGACTGGCGGTAGGGTCCGCAACCGCCCCCCGCGTCCGGGCCCTCGTCCCAGTTGATGCCCATCCACCTGAGGTCCTCGAGTATGGACTGCTCGGACTCACGCGAGCTTCGCTCCATGTCGGTGTCCTCGATGCGCAGCACGTATGCCGCTCCCATCTTCTTCGCGAGCACGTAATTGCACACCGCGGTGCGCGCGTTGCCTATGTGCAAAAAGCCCGTGGGGCTGGGTGCGAATCTGACTCTCATGCTTTCCATCTCCGTGGCGGCGTCCCGCCGGGACGCCCCTGCCTGTTATGAATAATCCCCCAGCCGCACCGAGGGCTTCCCGGTCACGATCTCGTTCGCGTCGCGCTCGATGCGGTGCTCGAGCTTGCGGATCTTCTCCACGATCTCGTCCGTAAAGAGCACCTTCCCGCAGCGCGTGCACTGGAACGCGGGAATGTTCTCGAGGGTGAAGAAGTAATGCTCTGACCCCTTTCGATAGGTGCTCCTGCCCTCGATGAGCGCACCGCCGCAGCTGCATTCCATTGAAAAGCCCTCACAAGTGACGATTCCGCGCCTTTGCGCAGCGGGAGTGGTAGTGTCGGAGCGCGAAATGCGGTCGTGTCCGGTGGTTGGCCGGGATTGCCCACCTTTAGAGGAAATGGCGGGCTTGTCAAGATATTATTCCGCGCTTTGAGGGTCATTAATTCACCCAAAGAATACTTCGATTTTACAAAATTTTCATGCGTGATGTGCTTATATCCTCTGTAATTTTGGCGAAATCGGAGAAATACCATGACTCAACTGGCAGACAGACGCGCTGAAATGATCGGGGGCTCCGGTTCATTAAAAGAGACGCACGCCGCCGGCGGCTTCCCCACGAGGGTGCTCATGGAGCTGCATCCGGCCAAAACCCGCAGCATGAGCATCGGCAATCTGGCGCGCAGCCTCTATTATGTCCGGGAATCGGCGTTTATTACGGACCTGGTCGATGACCTGTCCGACAGGGAGTCGGTGTTCGCGCTCGGTGTCGTGGACGACGAAATGCATACGGTCGGCATCGTCGTCCGGCGCGAGCTCTTCGATATCATGGGCCGTCAATATGGCCGGGACCTGTATCGCAACAAGCGGGTTGAGCGTGTGATGCAGCCGGCCGCCGTTTTCGACGCCGAACGGAACATCCTGTCCGTCGAGGAGGAACTTGCCGGGATTCTCTATGGGACAAATAACAGGTATTTCACGCTTTCGGATCATTTAGGGCGTTTCACGGGCGTGTTCTCGACCAGGGATATGCTGATTTTTCTTTCTCAGCTGACGAAGCGGGATATCGATCTGGCGCGGCGGCTCCAGTCCAGTATCGTTCCCGGGGAGTACGCGTTCCAGGGAGAAAAGGTAGGCGTCGCCGCGGGATCGGTGATGGCCAAAGGAGTGGGCGGCGACTACTATTTTCTCAAGCGTTACGATCAGGAAAACTGGGCGATCATGCTGTGCGACGTTTCCGGAAAGGGCATCGCGGCCTCACTGGTTTCCGCAATCGTGGGCGGGATGGCGAGCGTGTACGACTTCACTGCGGGAATGCGCCAGTTCATAATCAGGCTGAACGCATACATTGCCACCACGTTCGAGTCCGAAAAATTCATCACGGGCGTTTTTGCCAATCTCTGCGAGCGAAACGGAGAGCTGACCATTTTCGACATGGGGCATTCTCACGTGTACCTGTTCCGGGAAGGGAAGATGTCGCGGATAACGACAAAGGACGACAATGTTCCGTTGGGCGTTCGGCCGGTGACGAACGCGCGGCCCGCGAAGATAACCCTGTCGGAGGGCGACATGATCGTGATAGTAACGGACGGCATCCTGGAGCAGAATAATCAGGCTCTCGAGGATTTTGGAATTTTGCGTCTGGCCAGGATTGTCGCCGCATACCGGGATAAGGGCCTGGTACGCATGAAGGATGAGATCGTATCCGCGGTCCATATATTCAGGAAATCTCAGCCGCAGTTGGACGATATAACCATTCTCCTCATGGAATACCGGGGACGGGCGGGGACCGCATGAGAAGGCGGAGATGGAGGCATGTTCATGCAGGATTTGAGGTCGATGTCGAGCGCAGGAAGCGCGGATGCGGAAGGCGGGGTATTCACCCGGGCCTGGGAACGCGTGATGAATTCGGTGGATTTCGCGTTTCAGCCCATAGTCAATCCTCTTACCGGGATGACGTTTGCCGTCGAAGCGCTTTTGCGCGGCGTCCATGAAGCGGGCTTCACGTCCATACAGAACCTGTTTGATACGGCATACGGGGACATGGTGCTGTTTGGACTGGACATCCGCCTGCGTAAGCTCGCCGTCGAGCGTTTTATTGGCATCCCTTTTTTCCGGCAGGTCAAGCTCTTCTATAATTACGATCCCCGCGTGCACGAGATGCCGGATTATGAATACGGACGCACCGAGGGCATCCTCTCCGGGGCCGGGCTGGGTAATGACGCCATCTGCTTCGAATTGAGCGAACGGCACAAGGTCCGATCGGACGGTGAGTTTATGAGCTTCCTGGCGATGTGCCGGAAACGGGGGTTCAATATCGCTCTTGACGATTTTGGGGCCGGTTTTTCAGGATTCGAGCTTTTCTACTATTCCGAGCCGGATTTTCTCAAATTCGACCGCTTTCTCATAAGCGGGATCGACGCCGATGTAAAAAAGCGCACCTTCTGCACGCACATTCTGAGCCTGGCGAAGCTCTTTGGCGTGGTGACCGTTGCCGAAGGAATCGAAACCGAAAAAGAATTCCGCGCCTGCACGGAACTGGGATTCGATCTGGCGCAGGGTTTTTTCATAGAGAAACCCTTGCCCGCCAAAAACGGCCCCCAGCCTTCCTATGCGCACATAAGGGAAATCTCCATGAGCAACCGGCGCACGGCTCCGGGAGATGCCGCGGGACTGCGCCGCGAGATCGGTCACCTCGAAACCATCACCGTGGGGGACGGGATGGAGGTGATCTTCAAGCGTTTCACACGCAATTCCAGCAACAGCTTTTTTCCAGTGCTCGACGGAAACGGCTTTCCGCTGGGCATTCTGCACGAGCGAAAAATCAAGCAGTATATCTACTCCCCGTACGGGTACGATCTGCTCATCAAAAAACCGCTCCGCCAGTATCTCGAGTCCTTCATGGAAAAATGCCCCATAGCGGACATCAATACTCCCCAGGAAAAGATACTGGAGGTGTTCGTGAACCACCCGGACGCCGACGGCGTCATAATCACCGAAGACCTGAGATACAAGGGATTTCTCACCTCTACCTCGCTTCTTCACCTGATCAACGAGCGGAACCTGGCCCTCGCGCGGGAGCTCAATCCTCTCACTAAGCTTCCCGGTAATATCATGGTGACAGGTTTTATCACGGGGGCCCTGGAGCACGATGTGCGTTCCTGGTTCATATATTTCGACCTGGATAATTTCAAACCGTTCAATGATCGGTTCGGATTCCGGCAAGGCGACAGGGCCATACTGCTGTTCGCGGATCTGCTGAAAAAGCATTTTTCCGGAGAGTCGTGTTTCGTGGGCCACATGGGGGGCGATGATTTCTTCGCCGGGATTCGGGGGGGAGGCGGGTATTACAGCGGCAAGGTGAGGACCATGGTCCGCGCATGCGCGGAGGAGTTCAATGAAACCGTTTCGACCTTTTATGATGCGGCGGAAATAGACACGGGTCTCTACACCGCGCGCGACCGGTACGGGAGAATGAGTGAGTTTCCGCTCGTTACCGCGAGCGCGGCCATACTGGAGGTTTCGAGAGAATTTTTGCCGACCGAGGTGGAACGGGTTTTCGAGAAGTTATCCAGGCTCAAGCAGAAGGTCAAATCAGGCGTGCATTGCGGTACGGTCACTTCGGCTCATGACCAGGGACTTAAATCGCATGTGGTCTTCGATCATTTGACGAAAGGCCTGTCATGCGACGAAGGCATTGAGCCGGCGGATGCATTCAATTAACAAAATCTTAACAGAATGTTTATTAACACTTGACTTAGCTCATTGACCTTGTTCATACTAATAATGGTCGGATTAACTTTTAATAAATCGTGTGCAGTACGGCCGCAGGTGCGGTCTTAATAATATCAGTAAATATTTTCAGGAGGATGTTGCATGAAGAGCAAAAAATTTACAGTTATGCTTCTCGCGGCAGTCTTCGCGTTTTCCGGCGCGGCCTTCGCGCAGGACAAACCCGCCGACAAGCCTGTTGAAACAGTGGCCAAGGCCGAAGAGCCCAAGTCGCTGGTGGACGTGTCCGGTGTGCTGTATCTGGACTATCAGTATATCATGAAGGACGATTTGGCGACAGGTGCGGCCAAGGTTACTTCTAAGGAGGGCGAAGACAATATGCGCCTCAACCGCGCCTATGTGAATTTCGCCAAGAAGTTCGACGATGTATGGTCCGCCAAGGTCACCCTTGACGGGGTAGGGTACGATAAGTACGCCTCGGGAACTGGCGTCACAAACAACAGCAAGGGCGGTGTCGTGTTCGTGAAGAATGCGTATGTCGAGATGAAGAAGAGCATGGCCCCGGTCGATATCAAGCTCACCTATGGTATTCAGGGTACTCCTGTTGTCGGATTGGCTGACTCGATGGCCGGCTCGCGCTGGATTTACAACAACTACCTCGAAAAGTCCAATGACCTTCTTGGGACCGGAACTGCCGGAAACAAGGTGGCGCATTCTTTAGATTATGCCTCGGCCGACATGGGCATCCGCGGTGACCTCACTATCATGAAGATGGTCACCATTACCGGTATGTACGCAAACGGCGACGGTTTCAAGTACACCGAAGACCAGAAAGCGACTGATAAGGCTTATACCGGGATGGTAAGCATAACTCCTATTAAGGGGCTGTTCGTAAACGGATACTATCATAAGAGAGACATAGCCCTCAACGCTGAAGGGTCGAAAGATGACGACGAAGTTACCTATATGGGCGGCGGCGTTGCGTGGAGCGACAAGTCGTACAAGGTCGGAATCAACTACTTCGTCGGGGAGCGTGATTCAATCGCGGCAACTGACAAATCGGATTACACTGTCATGGACATCTGGGCGAACATCAATCTTCAGGCTGTTGCCGGGAAGCCCATTCTTCTTTATGGCCGCTATGCGACCGGCGAACGGAAGCCTGATACTGGTGAGAAGTACAAGGGCAGCACGTATTATGCCGGCATAGGATACCAGTTAAGCAAGGACATCCAGGCGATGCTGGTGTATCAGAGCAAAACCGATGACAATGGAACCGACAAGCTGACGGACGACACCCTCTACGCGAAGATGGAAGTTAAGTTCTAAGGTTCGCGAAATCATTAGTTCAGAAGGGGCTGTCCGGAAAGGGCAGCCTCTTCAGTTTAATGGCAAAAAAGACGTGTCCCCATGGAGGGAAAGGGGTCAGAGCATTTACCGGGTTCAGTATTTATTTCTGGTTACAATTATTGAAGCCAACTGATACGGAATGAAGGAAACGCTTTTGCCAGGGTTGAGCGGATTTCAATCATGGAATTAGTAAAAATATTTCATCCAACAATCCATCATTTACTTTCAAGATAACTTGTGGCGACAGTGAGGATGAGTAAAATGCTTTGCGTCGCATTCGGTCATGTTTGCATGAAAAAGTATTAATTCTGAAGTGAATGCTTAACTCTATAAGCTTCTTCGAACAGGATAAATTTTCTCATTCTTTCCTCGAAGTTTTTCCCCAGTTGAATAAAATACTCATGGAAGGTGATGCGAACAGGTGGGACATGTGCTTCATCCAAATAGGAATTGATGCTGCTGCAGCGATACATTCGTGGATCGCGAACGATGCCCCTTCGCACCGGATTGAATGCCAGATACCATAAAAGCCACAGGAGGTATAAGACCGGATTATTGGAAAATTCGATTATCTTGTCCTTGAATCGCTCATTCCAGAAGGGACCGCACCTGTCCGTAATGCGATTATAGCGTTCCGCAAATCGGGCTTTAATGTACTGCATTATTCGGGAAATTGATTCTCCGCCCTCAACCGTGTGAATAACCAGGTGAATATGGTTGTCCATGATTTGAAATGAGGTTAATTCGAACTTATAACGTTCCAGGGTTTTTCGTATAACCTCAAGAAGCAGGTCAGAAAAGAAGCACTCATCAAGAAGAGGTTTCTTTTCTATACAACGGCAAAACACGTGATGGGTCAGTCCTCGCGTTTGAATTCTTAATGGGCGCGGCATGTGCTCTCCAATAGCAAGTGAGTTAATCTGTATACGAATGGCCCGGAGAAATTCCTGAAACTTTTTTCAGGCATTCGCACTGCTCTGACCCCGACCGGCCGGCAGGCCGTGCGGGACGGGCTTCGGCCGGGGGGGCCAGCCTGCGTGTACACCTGGCCGGGAGAATGGAATCGTTAAATAATTGACAAGCATACGGTTTCACGATAAGCAGCGGGGGACTGCAGAGCCTCCATGTTTCGCGATATAGGCTCTGACCCTCTCCCAAAGGAAAAAAGTATGACGATAAAAGACAAGATTCGAACCATACCGGACTTTCCAAAACAGGGCGTCATGTTTCGCGATATCACCACCCTCCTGAAGGATGCCCAGGGCTTGCGCGATGTGGTGTCCGCCATCACCGAGCGGTATAAAACCGCAGGTGTCGACGTCGTGGTGGGTCTTGAGGCACGCGGTTTCATACTGGGGGGCGCGGTGGCGCATCAGCTCGGGAAGGGATTCGTGCCAATAAGGAAGGCGGGCAAGCTGCCGGGTAAAACCGAGCACCACGAGTATGAGCTCGAATACGGCAAGGACAAGGTCGAGGTCCACGTCGATGCGATCAAAAAAGGAGAAAAGGTGCTTGTCGTCGACGATCTGCTCGCGACCGGCGGAACCGCGCTCGCGGCCGCGGCGCTTGTCGCGAAGCTTGGAGGCGTGATAGTTGAAATGGCCTTCGTGATCGACCTTCCGGACCTGGGGGGACGAAAAAAAATCGAGGCGGCAGGCTACCGGGTCTTCGCGCTCTGCGAGTTCGAGGGCGAATGATCGCGTGACGCGATGCCGAACAGGATGAATCCGATGATGTCGTCAAGCTCCGTGCGGATGTCAGGGATGTCGCGGTACGAAAGCCACTGCAGCAGCATCTGCTTGATGGAGCCCATGATCGCGTAGGAAATAATCGGCGGTGAAAGCGGGCGGATGGTCCCACCGGCGATGCCGTCATCAAGCTGGATGCGGATAGCGTTAAGGACCTGCGTGAAGAGCTCCGACACGCTTTTGTCGAAGTCCTCGTCGTGACCGAGAGGCGCCGTGATGAGCAGCAGGGTGAGGTCGCGGTTTCGCTCGATCGCCCCTACAAGCCTTTCGGTCATCTCGCGGATCTGGACCGTGAGCGGCGCCTCGTGCTTCGCCTGTGAAAGATTAATGCCAAGAATGGCCCCGTGCATGATTACGGCGAACCGGTTGACCAGGAGCTGGAAGATGTCCATCTTGTTGGTAAAATGCGCGTAAAAAGTGGAGCGGGCGATGCGCGCCTCCTCGATGATATCGCTCACGCTGGTATTATGCACTCCCCTCTCCACGAAAAGCCTCGTCGCACAGAGGACAATGTGTTCGCGTCTTTGCTCCCTGTTCATTCCTCTCCCCGGTCGGCGATCTATTTGTTCTCGAAAAATGCAGAAATCGACGCCTTTGCAAGAATTTTACCGCGGGCGAGTTCAAGAAATCCCATTTCACCCTGCTGGGCGTTTTTTACGGTGACTGGCCCGTTCAGCGCATAGGCGGTGAATTCGTACTGGTGTCGCCCGCTTCCGCGCGGCGGCTGGGGGCCGCCGTATCCCCGTGTGCCGAAGCTGTTCATGAGCTCGATTGAGCCGGCGGGCATGGAACCGGGCGAGGCCCCTTCTGCAAGCTCTGACCCCTGCGGCGGAACATTCACCGCCAGCCAGTGGACCCATCCCCGGGCGCGCGGATGACGGTCGATGCACGCAAGCGCGAGTGCCGCGGTTCCCGCCGGCAGGTCGCTAATCGAAATATGGGGCGATATATTCTCTCCGCCTTGTATCGCCTTCATGGCATGGCGCGCCTTTATCTCTCCGCCGTCCTGGAACGAGTTTGATACAATCTTCATGGCGTCCTCCTTGAAAAATTGTATTCCATGAAAAGGGGTGGCCGATTTCGATTGATGTTACCACGCGGCCGTAAGCCCGTAAAGTTAAATTCAGTCGCCCACCAGCGCGCGGGCTTCCAGGGAGGCTCTGACCCCTTCCAGCACTTCCCGGGGCACGTCGCAAGTGGTCCGGTAGCGGGCCGTGAGCTCCCTGAGCAGGTCGATGGAGTTGACCAGGAGCGCATAGTAATACCAGTCCCGCATGAGCTGCGCGGCAAATAGAATCTCGGCCCCCGAAAGGACTTCCCGTGCCCGGCAGCTGAAATGCGTACAGGTCGTGCGAAACAGGGATTCCACCCGGGGAGGTCTCTCGGAGGCGTACACGAGGCAGCCGATCGTCTTCTTTCCCGCGTCAAGATACCCGATGCAGGAGCATTGCATTCCGTCCGCCACACCGGGCGGACGGAGAGGGAAACCGCTCCGTCCGGCTTCCCGGAGAAAGGCGCTTTCCGGATGGTGGCTGCCGCAGCACAGGGCGCACGACGCGCCATGACCCGGCTGGCAGATGTTGATTGTCACGTCCGTCATTTCACGGATATTTTTTGATTGATAATCGCGGCCGCAAGCAGAAAAATGATTGTCCGGGGGAGCCGATGGAAAACGGGACGAAAATGATAGAAGTCGAATCCGGGCGCATCTGCTACAGGGTGCTGGGAGCCGGGGAGCCGGCGCTTCTCTTCCTCCACGGCGCGGGGGGCGACCACAGGCTTTTTCTGCACCAGCTGCGCGCGTTTAAAGACGAGGTTCGCGCGATCGCGATTGACTTTCCCGGCCATGGCGGATCGATCTGGAACGGCGTTCCCTCGTTCAAGGACTACGTCGATGCCGCCGAGTCCGTGCTCGCGCGGGAAGGCGTGAATCGTTTCATTCCAGTCGGGCACTCGATGGGCGGCGGGGTGATGTTCGAGCTCTGCCTCAGGAACCCAGATCGCGCCGCGGGGCTGGTCGCAATCTGTACTGCTCCGACCCTCCCGGTGAACGAAATGGTCTTCCAGCTGATCGACCAGGACTTTGCCTCGTTCTGCGATTTTGCCGTGAAACTCAGCTACAGCCCTGACGTGACCCACGAGCTTGCGCGCATGGCACGCGAGGGGCTCCAATCGACCGAGCCGCGGCTTGTTCGAAACGACTTCAGCATCTGCGCATCCTATGACTACACCTCCAACCTGACGCGCATCAAGGCTCCCGCCCTGGTAATCACGACGCGTTCGGACAAGCTGGTGCCGCGTCGCCTTGCCGAGGCGCTGGCGTCCTCCCTGCAGGGGGCGAGGCTCGCGATCATGGAGGAAGTCGGCCATATGCCTCACCTCGAATTCCCTGAAAAAGTGAATGCACAGATCGGGATTTTCCTGCGTTCGTTACTCTGAACCGGAGTCCAGGTATCGTTTATGAGGCTCTGACCCCATTATCAGGCCTGCGGAACCTGAGAAACGGTTTTTGACTCCAGGCAAATCGGGGTCAGAGCATCAAAAGTGCATCAAAATGAGCATCAAAATCACCATCGGGGTCAGAGCCCGGAACGCCTTTCCCGTACTTCCGGGTTATACAGTGCTTTCGCACCTAAATACTTGACATGCAATTACGGCGATTGTATATTATTCTGGCGCTGCGCCGGGAAGGGGAGGCTCAATTTCATCCCCGTGAATGCCCTGTCACATCCTTTCCGGCAACACCAACGCACAGCAAGAAAATCAACGAGACGAGGTAGACACCATGGGTACAAGGATAGCTATCAACGGATTCGGGCGTATCGGCCGGAATATTCTCCGTATCATTTTTGAAAACGCCGCTAACAGGGACCTCGAGGTCATCGGCATCAACGATCTCACCGACGCGGCAACCCTTGCGCACCTATTCAAGTACGACTCCGTATTCGGAATATTCGCGGGCGAGGTGAAACATACCCAGAATTCCATAATCGTGAACGGGCGGGAGATAAAGATTTATTCGGAAAAAGAGCCGCGCTCCCTGCCGTGGAAGGCGGACTCCATCGATGTCGTGATCGAATCGACCGGTAGGTTTACCGACAAGGAAAAGGCCGCGGCACACATCGATGCGGGCGCGAAGAAGGTGATCATCTCGGCCCCCGCGAAGGGTGAGGACATCACGATCGTCCTGGGCGTGAACGAGGACAAGTACAATGCCGCGGAGCACCACGTGATTTCCAACGCGTCCTGCACCACCAACTGCCTGGCGCCCATCGTCAAGGTCCTCCACGACTCCTTTGGAATAGAGAAGGGCCTCATGACGACGGTGCATTCCTACACGAATGACCAGCGCATCCTGGACCTTCCGCACAAGGACCTGCGCAGGGCCCGCGCCGCGGCGCTTTCCATGATTCCCACCACCACCGGCGCCGCCAAGGCGGTGACCCTGGTCCTCCCGGAGCTCAAGGGAAAGCTCGACGGCCTGTCGGTGCGCGTCCCCACCCCGGATGTCTCACTGGTCGATTTCGTGTCCTCGTTGAAGACGAAGGTCACCAAGGATGACGTTCTGAACGTCCTGAAAACGGCGGCGAACGGCACGCTCAAGGGCATCCTCCAGGTATGCGAGGAGCCACTGGTTTCGGTCGACTTCCTCGGCAATCCGCATTCCTCGATCGTGGACGCGGATTCGCTATTTGTCGTCGACGGGAACATGGTCAAGGTCCTGTCGTGGTACGACAATGAATGGGGCTATTCAAGCCGCGTCGTGGACCTGGTAAAGTACATAATGAAATAACACGAATACGGAGAACGAACCCGATGAAGCGCAGGGAAATTTTTGCGGGTAACTGGAAAATGTACACCACCCATGCCGAGGCCATGGATCTGGCGCGAGGAATAATCGGCGGGATGGGCAACATGGGGACGCGGGAGGTCGTGCTGTTCCCGCCGTCGCTTCACGTACGCGACGTGGTTAACCTCTGCAAGGGTACGCCCGTAAGCGTCGGCGTCCAGAACATGTACTTCGAAAAGGAGGGCGCGTTCACCGGGGAAATTTCCCCTGCCATGGTGAAGGATGCGGGGGCGCGATTCTGCCTCATCGGGCACTCGGAGCGGCGGCATGTGTTCGGGGAGACCGACGGGCAGGTCAATAAAAAGGTGCTCGCCGGCCTCGAATGGGGGCTCGAGCCCATGGTCTGCGTGGGGGAGCTCCTCGAGGAGCGCGAATCGGGCAGGGGCGAGTCCGTGGTCCGGTCCCAGATCGAAGGGGCGTTCGTGGGCCTTGCGGGTCATCGGATGAAAACGATCGTTATCGCGTACGAGCCGGTCTGGGCCATCGGGACGGGAAAGGTCGCAACTCCCGAGATGGCCGAAGCCATGCACTGCGTAATACGGGACGTGCTTGCCGGGCTTTTCGGCGGCGAGATCGCCGGGTCCACGCCCATTCTCTATGGCGGATCGGTCAAACCGGACAATATCAAGGGTCTTTTCGGCATGGCCAATATTGATGGTGTACTGGTAGGCGGGGCAAGCCTCAAGGCCCCCTCGTTCCTGGATATTGTCCGCGTCGGGTAAGGGAGCGATTAATTTGATCCCCGGGAAAAAAATCCTTTACAATATTTTACAGGCCCGGTTATGGATAGTGATTCATGGTCCGCGTTCCGTGGAAGGACGCGGGCGTTCGTGCGATTTTCGCTGTCAGAGGGGATGACGTCATGACTATTCTAGCATCGGTAGCCACTGTTCTTTTCATTATACTCAGTGCGCTCCTGATAATCATCATACTGCTTCAGACGGACAAAAGCGCGGGGATGGGCATCCTGGGAGGGGGGTCCAGCCAGTCGACCTTCGGGTCGTCAACCGCGGACGTAATCACCAAGATTACCACCGTCATGGTCGCGCTTTTCATGCTCGGCTCCATGGGGCTGGCGATGCTCGAGTCCTACAAGGCCAGGACGCTTGAACAGGGTCTCGCGGCGGAAGGAGCAAAACCGGGCATCCTCGAGGACGCCGACAAGTCCAGGGACGCCGAACAAAAGCCGGCGGAAGGACCGGCAGCCGACAAAAAATAGGACTTACGATACACAAGAATCTGGGGGGACGCGATGGCAAAGGAAGTTTATGTTGATGAAAATGAGTGCACAGGATGTGAGTTGTGCGTCGATTCGCTTCCCGAGGTTTTCGAGATGACCTCCGACGGTGTGAGCCGGGTTCACGATCCCAAGGGCGCGCCTGCCGAAAAAATCCAGGAAGTGATCGATAGCTGCCCTGCAGAGTGCATACACTGGAAGGAGTAATTCCGGCGCTGCACAAACATCCTCAGCTTTCCATGGCACGTTACAATGCAGCCTGTGACTCAGGCTGCAAATTTGTTATTTTGCGCGCAGGTGCGAAGCACCCTATTTTGACAAAAGGAGAAAGCTCCAATGGCGGGAAAAAGCTATTTATTTACATCTGAATCCGTTTCCGAAGGGCACCCGGATAAGGTAGCGGACCAGATCTCCGACGGCGTTCTGGACGAGCACCTCAAGGGCGACAAGCGCTCCAGGGTCGCATGCGAAACCCTGGTGACGACCGATCGGATCGTCGTCTCGGGCGAGATCACGTCTACCTGCAAAGTCGATTACGAAAAAGTCGCGCGCGACGTTGCCGCGAAGATCGGATATACCGATCCGAACATAGGGTTCGACGCGAAGACGTGCAATGTCGAGCTCTATATTCACTCCCAGTCCCCCGACATCTCCCAGGGCGTGACCGAGGGCCAGGGGCTTTTCAAGGAACAGGGTGCGGGAGACCAGGGGATGATGTTCGGCTACGCCGTCGCCGAGACCGAGGAGCTCATGCCCATGCCCATCAGCTTTGCCAACCAGCTTGTAAAGAGGCTCGCCGACTGCCGCAGGAGCGGTGAGACCAGTTTCGTCCGCCCCGACTCCAAGTCCCAGGTGACCGTCCAGTACGAGGACGGGAAGCCCACCCGCATCGACGCGGTGGTCATTTCGACCCAGCATACGCCCGAGGTGGCGTACGAGACGATCCGCGAGGCGATGATCGAGTCCGTGATAAAGAAAGTCATCCCGGCCAAGCTGATCGACAACGATACCAAGATCTATATCAACCCCACGGGAAGGTTCGTCGTGGGCGGTCCGCACGGCGACACCGGCCTTACAGGCCGCAAGATCATCGTGGACACCTACGGTGGCATGGGCCGCCACGGCGGGGGAGCCTTCTCGGGGAAGGACCCGTCCAAGGTCGACCGCTCGGCCGCCTACATGGGCAGGTACATTGCGAAAAACGTGGTTGCCGCCGGTCTTGCCTACCGATGCGAGGTGCAGCTGGCCTACGCTATCGGTGTCGCGGACCCGGTTTCGGTCATGGTGGATACCTTTGGGACGGGGAAGATATCGGACAACGAGATCGAGGCAAGGATCAGGAAGGTGTTCGACATGAAACCGGCCGGGATTATCGGCTCCCTGGATTTATTGAGGCCCATATTCCTGCTCACCGCGGCCTATGGTCATTTCGGGCGCAGCGAGGCTTCCTTCTCGTGGGAAAAAACCGACAAGGCGGCGGCGCTCAAGGGGTAAAACGCCCGTTTCATGCTTCACCATTGCGGCAACAAGCCAGCCGCGGGAAAAACCCGCGGCTGTTTTAATGTCCCGGCGCACCTCATGCCGATAATTTAGTGTAACAGGACCGGGCTTCAGGGTACCAATTTAACGGGGGACGATGATGAGCGAGCGTACGATAAAATCCTTTACCTACAAATGCAGGTGTGGTTATGTGATCAACGTGCATGTGGATTTCGGGGCGCCCCAGGAAACGGTCGCCTGCAGGCGTTGCAAGAGCCAGGTATCGCGCACCAGCGTCTGATCCCGCCACATCCGCGGCGCGGCGCTTTCACACACGGCACCCGCGTTTCGGTCAATAAAGTATACGTATCGAATCGACCACGCATTTAATGATGATGAATATTTCCATGAAGATGCGCGCATGTATCATGCACGCAGCGTTCCTGTGCACCGCACTCGCGCCCCGTGCATACGCGCAGGAATCGGTGAAGCCATCCCTCGTCCCCGTTGCCGAGGTCCGTAAAAGCGCCGACAGGGCGACGTCCGTGAATGTCGACATGCAGATAGGATACGGCCAGTACAACAATGTGCTCTCCGGCGTAAGCCTCTCGAACGAACAGGAGGATGCGGTCTACCTGGTGAGCGCGTCCCTGAAGCGGTCTGACGATTTTGGCTATAATAATACCGTCTACCGGAACTCCAGCTACTCGGAGGACCGCATAGGGTATACCGGCAATTTCAACATGAGCGAATCATGGCGGGCCCTGGTCGACGCGGACGTCTACAATGATTCACGGGGCATGATCAACAACTCCGTGTTCAGCCGCGAGGAAAAAAACGAGGCGAAGATTTCGTTCAAAAACGTGTACAAGCTCTCCAACCAGTTCGAGGGTTTTTTTTCGGTCGGCGGGGGCGAGTACACGCACAGGCTAAGGCCTATGGACCCGTCGGACCGCGTCGAGGGCAGGGTGGCGTTTTCCAGCGGCTCGGTGGGAGGAGAATACATATGGTCGGCGTCAAACCGCATCAGGGGAAAATCGGAAGTCGGGTATTACAATTACAGGGGCGACGCGCCCGATGACGCGTACTCGAGCACCGAAATCGTCGACGATTTCAACCTGACGAAGAACGTGGGTTTGAGCCTGGGGCTTGCCGCGGATTTCAACAGGGATTCGTCGCCCCTCGTCTTCCCCAATCTGGTGATGACGCTCAAGGGATTCGAACACGCGAGCTTCTCGATATCATACAGGTACGACCTGATCCCCTTCCAGCCGGAGGTGTTTTACCTGGAGCAAAAGTACATACTTCCCGAGCTCGCTCTTCCCCCCTCGAGGGTGCATCATGGAGAGGTGAAGTGCGAGCTCAGGTTCAACGACTCCGTGAGCATAAAGGCCTCGGGGGTGGGGGAGCGCGGCGACCATTTTTACAATTACCGTACGGCGCCCGGTGACGTACTCGAAACCTTCACCATGCCGGTGACGCATTTCATGGGGAAACTCGACCTGGGTTTCGTGCTCTTCGACAGGCTGCTCGAAATGCTGTTGGGTTACGAGTACAACCGCTACCTGGCAAGCGAACACGTGACGTACCGGCCCATGCACAAGATTTCCGGTTCCATCGCGTACACGGGGAAGCTCTGGCGGTTCGAGTGGGGCAACAAGCTCATGAGCGTGGTTTACACGGACCCGGAAACGAAGGAGCGGCTGAACGGGACCGTAATCGGCACCCTGGCGCTGCAGCGAAAAATGATGGACAGCTTCTTTGCATTCATGCGGGCGGAGAATATCTATAATTACAGGTATAATCTCCGGGAAGGGTACCCGGAACCCGGGATTACGGTGCTTTTTGGCACGAGAATTCTTATATAGCGGGTCATACCGCTTGAGCGGGCCCGTTAATTCTTGACATAATGGTGCCCAACGCGTACACAGACCGGAAATGCCGTGCCCGGTGTACGGGTCAGTTTGAGGAAGTGAAATACTCATGCAGGATGCGGACTGATACATGAAGAAGTTCCTGGTGACAGCATGCGCCGTTTCGGCCGCACTCGCGATCGTACTCGCCTATTACGCCGGCGGGAGCACCGAGCCCTCCAAGTTCGAAGGAAAGAACGTGAGTAAAATCGAGTTCGTGGGGCTTAAAAACGTGAGCGAGGACGACCTTCGCTACAGCGCGGGTGTCGAAACGAGGGAAGGCGAGCCCCTCAGGGCCGCGGTGGTGCGCGAGGACATAAAACGCGTTTTCAACCAGGGCTCGTTCGAGGACGTGCAGGTGGAGGTAGAGGAGATCGTCGGCGGAGTGCGGGTGCGGTTTATCTGCAAGGAACGTCCCATTGTAAAGAAGATAACGTTCAGGGGGGTCGAAAAGCTCTACGATACCGAGCTTGCCGAGCTCGTCACCGTCAAGGAGGGCGAGCCTCTCAGGATCGAGCGCATCGAGAAAAGCATCAAGCTGGTCAGGAAAAAGTACGAGGGCGAAGGACTCTTCAACGCCGTGATCAGGTACGAGGTGAAGCGGGACATCGACAAGGACAATCCGGACGCCATCGAGGTGATATTCACGATCGACGAGGGCGAAGAGATCAAGGTTCAGAAGATCACGATCCTCGGCGCTGACCAGATACCCGTTGCGGCCCTCAAGGGCGTCATGGAAACCGAGGAAGACGGGTTCTTTAAAACGGCAGAATTCAAGAGGGATATCTACGAGCAGGACAAGAACAAGATCGTCGCCCTGTACAAGGAAAACGGCTACCTCGACGCGCAGATCCTCGAGGACAAGGTCGAGTACGAGTGGAAGGATCCCGATGCACAGGGCCAGCGCAGCATATTCATCACCATCAAGGTGATGGAGGGCGAGAAATACTATTTCGACAAGTACACCATTGCCGGCAACAAGATATGGGAAACCAAGGTGTTCGAGCAGCAGTTCGAGCAGAACGAAAGCGGCGAGATCTTCAACGATACGAAGTTCCAGCGCGACCGGCAGATGATGAGCTTCACCTACGCATCGAAGGGCTACATCTTCACGCGCGTGATCCCCAAACGCACCGTGGACGAGCGCGAAATCGAAACCCCGGACGGAAAAGAAAAGAGGAAATTCGTTCGCATCGATTTCGAAATCGAAGAGGGAAGCCAGGCATATATTGAAAATATCATAATCAAGGGGATGAAGAAGACCAAGGAGAAGGTCATCCGGCGGGAGATTCTCATCACCGAGGGAGAGTTGTTCAACGCGTACAAGGTGCAGATCTCGCGCGAGAAGGTATACAACCTGGGTTTCTTCAAACAGGTGAACATAGACATGCGCCCCGGAAGCAAGGAGGGGTACATGAACCTCGTCATCGACGTGGAGGAGCAGCCCACAGGCACCATCTCGCTGGGAGGCGGGTACGGCACCACCTCGGGTTTTTCCATTTTCGCGGACATCGGCGAAAACAATCTGCTCGGCAACGGCCAGCGCGTAGGGGTCAGGTTCGAATACGGTCCGCTGCGCAGCTCCATCACGCTTTCATTCAACGAGCCGTGGCTCTTCGACATGCCGGTGGGATTCAACGCGTCGATCTTTTACATGCTTAACACCATCCCCACCACATCATTGTTCCCCAATTCGAACGAGCGGGCGGAATACCAGAAGCAGTCGATAGGCTATACCCTTGGCCTCAGCCGCCGCTTCATGTACTTCTACGGCGTGGGTACGGTGTGGTCGCACTCGTTCAAGAGCATCGTTAACCCCACGGGCAACAGCGCCGACGAGGTGTTCATCGAGGAGGGGCTGGGCGTTCAGCAGAAGCGCACGCTCACATTCTACGCCTACCGTGATTCAAAGGACAATTACATGAATCCCACCGGGGGCTCCCGGGTCGAGGTTGCCGTGGCCTTCACCGGGGGCTATTTCCTGCGCGGCGACGACCATTTCATCAAGTATTCGCCCGACCTGTACTGGTACTTCTCGCCGTTTCACCTTCCGTTCCTGAAAACGCACCCGTGCGTGATCGAGCTGCGCGCGAACGCGAACTTCCTCACTCCGCCGCTGCAGCGGGACAAGGTTGCGCGGCTCCAGGACAGGGACAAGAACGAATGGCTCGAGAGCGAGGACCGCCTGTACGTGGGCGGGCCCGAGACGCTGCGCGGCTGGCAGTATTTTGACCTCTCGTTCCCGAGCTCGTGGCGCATCGGCCTTTTCCACCGCATACTCTACGGGGCCGAATTCCGGATTCCCATCCACCCGCAGATGCTCTGGTTCGCGTTTTTCTTCGACGCCGCATCGCTGTGGACGGACAAGTACTGGGAACAGAACCTCAGCGAAAGCTCGGCCGAGATCGTCGCCGAGGACAAGGCGGCCGGAAAACTCCATGACATCCGCAACCTGTTCAAGGTGAGCCTCATGCCCTATTTCCGGTATTCATGGGGATTCGGTTTCAAGATACAGATACCCATGATGCCGCTTCGTTTCTGGTTCGGGCGCAAGATGCTCTGGGTAGGGAAAGAAAAGGGCTACTTCCGCGAGATCAGCGATTTTGACTTTCAATTCGGTATCGGCGACATGAGATTCTAAATGGCACGCGCTCTCGCACCGCTACTCTGCATGCTGATGCTCGCCGCCTGCGGGGCGCCGCAGACGGTGGCCGAGCGCGAGGCGCGCGTGCGTTGCGTGAATGTTTCCCTCGTGATGGAGTTCATGGTCAGGAGCGATCCGGACGCCTCGGCGCTGCGCGCCCGGATCGGGGAGGCACGCGCCTCGTTCGCGCGCGTGGAGCGCGACCTGGCCGAATCAAAGGACGCCGACCGTGCGAGGCTCACCGCTGAGCGCGACCAGGGGAAAGAACAGCTCGCCGTGCTCGCCGTCGATGAAGACGCGCACAAGAAGCGGCTCATGAC
>CALMJO010000360.1 GCA_937864375.1 uncultured Spirochaetota bacterium | reverse complement strand
GAGATCTAGTACGGTCTCGTGGGCTCGGAGATGTGTATAAGAGACAGGACGAGGTACACCATCAGGGACAACGCGCGTTTCGCGCGGGGCGTGATCGAGAAGATGGGGCTCAAGAACGTGATCGCAGTGGGGCACTCGTACGGCGGCGGAATCGTGCTCGCGCTCGCCGCCCTCGACCCCGAGGGAATCAGGGGGGTGATATCCATAGCGGGAGTGAGCAGGCCCCTCGGCCAGGTAGACCCGTTCTTTTACGTCAACATCATTCCGGTCCTGGGCAGGGGGCTCGCGGCCATAGGCGCGGCGCTCCTCGCCGGCGACATGGTCGAGGAGGGCGTCAAGGATGCGTTCAAGCCCAACGAGACCCTAATCACGAAACAATACATGGAAACCCGGAAGATTATATTCACGCAGACGAAGGTGATCGTCACCACCTCCCACGAGGATGTAGGATGCGACCCGGACCTCGCGGAGCTGGGCAATAGCTACGGGAAGATCGCAATCCCGGTGCGGATTATCCACGGCGAGGCCGACGCGATCGTTCCATTCAAGGACTCAGCCTGGCTGGAGAAAGAGGTGAAGACCGCGAAGCTCGTCCCGGTAAAAAATACGGGTCACATGGTTCAGTACGCCCACCCGGAGACAATCATCGCCGCGGTTGAGGAGTTGAACAGGTAAGCCTGGTTTCCGCCGTCAAGGGGGCCTCTGTGTGCTGCCGTTTTTCCCGTTCCCGGCCTAAAAGCGGGTTTCCGCGATCGTACGATCTTGTCGCGGCTGATTGAGCCGGGAAACGATGTTCCTTTTCCGAGTCGTATAAAAACAATTCGCATTTCCCATCGAACATGAATGGATGAGGCCAGTGGGCGCACCCCACCGGTCATTTGTCTTTTAAGACAATCGGATTTGACTTAAATGCTTCCATGCGATATCATTTTAGTAGTATGCATCGCGGTGGTGCTCCCGGGAACCCAATACCGTAGTGTTCCCGGCAGGATCTTAATTCTTCGCTTTTTGGTGGGGCGGAGAAAATCGTGCAGGAGACCGGTCCCGATGAACATGAAGATCATCTTTGCGCTGAGTGCGTTCCTTTTCGCGTCCGTCGGCTGCGGGAAAGCGGGCGCTCCGGATGGGGAAAGACCCCTCGCCGTAGGATGGGCGCTATGGACGGGATGGTATCCCATGGCCATCGCCCAGGAGCTGAAGCTGTTTGAAAAGCACGGGGTCGCCGTGAAGCCCATACTTTACAAGGACTACACGGAGATTCTTCCCGACCTTGGGAGCGGCAAACTCGACGCAGGCTTCAGCGGCATGTACGAAACGCTCAAGGCCAACATCCCGGGAATAAAAATAGTCCTGGTCACCGACCATTCCGAGGGAGCGGAGGGCCTCATCGTAGCTCCCAATATTAAAAGCGCCCAAGACTTGAGGGGTGCGCGAATCGGAATACAAGGCGCGCTCTCGGGAAGCGAATTTCTCATTACCACCTACCTTCGCAGATTCGGGATTCTCCCAAGGGATCTTATTATGCTGAACGTGGCGCCCGAGCACGTGTTGGATCATATGCCTGAAAGGATTCAGGGAGGTTACACCTGGGATCCATACCTTACCCAGGCGAAGACCAGGGGATTCCGGCTTCTCTTCACAACTGCCGACATGCCCGGGCTCATCGTGGATATCGTCGCCTTCAAGGGCGGGATCGCAAAGGAGAGACCGGACGATATCAGGAAGTTTACCGAGGCATGGTTCGAGGCCATCGAGTACTGGAAGCGCGAACCCTCCATCGCTTCCGGTATGATCGTCAAGGTAACCGGGCTTAAGCCGGAGGAGGTGACTACGGCCGGGTGCAGGATTTTCAACAGACAGGAAAACCTTGATACCTTCAAGCCGGGCAATTCGTATGAATCCATTTTCTTCACGGCCCGGAAACAGGTTGAGTTCTTTATAAGCATGGGTGACGCGTCGACAGCGCCTAACCTGGACGAGATTCTTACTTCCGCTTACATGAAATGAAGAGGGATCGTGCCCAGCTACCTCATCAGGCCTAAGCTCATCTTCGCCTTCATGACCGTCGCCATGATAACGCTTATACTCAGCGGCCTTATAAATCTTGCCCTGACGCATCGCGCTCTCATGGGGGCGACCAAGCTTGCGATCATGGGGGCTGCCGTCCAGACCGCCGACAGCATTGACGCTTTCATTATTGACAATCTAAACATGATTCGCACCCAGTCGCTGCTTCCCAGCATAGTCGAATATCTCGAGAGCCCCCCTGAGGGCAGAACGTCACGCGGCCTGGAATACCGGGTTATGCGCGTCCTCGATTCCTTCAGGCGAAGGGACCAGGTCAACATTTCCTCGTACGCGATCTTTGACGCTGGCGGCGTGCGGCTTGCGGACACGTACGGAGATATCATCCAGTATGGATTCGAGCGCGAATACCTGAGCGATTCAATCGTAACCGGGCTGCCGGCAGTCTCGCCGGTACTCAATTTCAGGGAAAGTGGCATACCCTCAATCTGTTTTGGAAGCCCGGTGCGAAACGCATACGGTCAAATAGTCGGGATAATCCGCGTCCGTTACAATATAAATGCCGTCCAGAAGCTCGTGCACGAAAAGGAGGGCCTCCTTGGCACCGGATCGGCGGCCATCCTCATCGACGAGGACGGTATAAGGATTGCCGACAGCCACGATGCCTCCATGCTGTTCAAGCCATTGGTGCCCTTGGAGCCGGCCGTATCTGAAAAGCGAAAAGCCGGATCGGTATATTTCGAGGAGCTCGCAGGCGAAGAATCGTGCGTCATGCTCAGCAAGGGGCTTGCCGCATGCGAGACGACCCCCCACTTCAGCGCCGTCACCCATCCGCGCTCCGGTGAAGAGATGCTCTGCGCCGCTATTCGACTCAAGTCGCGTCCGTGGACGCTGGTGTTCGCCCAGCCGCGCATGATCTTCCTTACGGCCCTTAATATGCAGGTGATCTATTCGATTATCCTTTTGGTGGGTATCACCGCCGTCGCCATGACGGCAGCGTTTTTCATAGCCAACAAGATAGCGCGCCCCATCGTGCAGCTCACGGCCGTGGCGAAGAGGGTGGCTAACGGCGAGCTCGACCAGAGAATCCGCCCTGGCTCCGGCGACGAGATCGGTCAATTCACCGATGCCTTCAATGCGATGACCGCTGCGCTCCAGGCATCTCAACACAATCTCATCGATTACTCCAGGAGGCTCGAAGCGCTGTACGATACGATCCCCGATGCGATATTCATCCACCGCGCGGATGGAAGCATCGTCGACATGAATAGGCGGGCAATCGAGCTTTACGGCTTCACCCGCGAGGAAATACTGACCGGCGGTATCGCTGCAATAGACGGGACGGCCCATTCGAGGGAGATGATAGATTCCCGGTTCGTTCACGTAATGGAATCGGGAAGAGAGGATTTCGAGTGGACGGGACGAAGAAATGACGGGACCGAGTTTCCCGTATATGTTCGCCTGCGGTGCATCCCGCTGGAAGGAGAGGACCATATCATCGCCGTCGTCACGGACATGAGCGAGCGCATGCGGCTGGAAGCCCAGCTGCTGCATGCACAGAAACTCGAGGCCATCGGCACGCTTGCCGGCGGCATCGCTCACGATTTTAACAACATGCTCGCGGGAATACTCGGATACTGTTCGCTCATGCTATTGAGCATGGATAAAAAGAACCCGCATTACGAGCACCTGGTCCAGATTGAGGAACAGGTACGCAGCGGCACTCACCTCACGCAGCAGCTGCTCGGATTCGCTCGCGGCGGAAAATACACGGTGAAGCCCATCGACCTGAACCAACTTGTCGCCCGGACCTCGTCAACGTTCGGGAGAACCAAAAAGGAGGTTTCCATCGTTCTGTCCCTTGCGGAAGACCTCCTCAACGTGGAAGCCGACCAGTCACAGATTGAACAGGTGCTGGTGAACCTTTACGTGAATGCATGGCAGGCCATGCCGGGAGGAGGGACTCTTTCGCTTGAAACACGCAACACGGCGCTCGATGAGGATACGACCCGCGCGCACGGCCTGCAGCCTGGCCCTTTGGTACGACTTTCCATTTCCGACACCGGGATCGGCATGGACGAAGAGACCAGGTCCCGGATTTTCGAGCCTTTTTTTACGACCAAAGAAATGGGTCACGGAACCGGCCTGGGCCTCGCCTCCGTATACGGGATAATCAAGAATCACGGAGGCATAATTACCGTTACAAGCCAACCGGGTCGTGGAACAACATTCGTGATACACCTTCGTGCAACGGACAAGCCCGTCTCCAGGAGCAGCGAACTCAATGATGATATCAGGCACGGCGATGAAACGATCCTTCTTGTTGACGACGAGGAAGTTATTCTAAAGGTGACCGGAAAGATTCTGCACAACCTGGGTTACAGGGTGCTATCCGCGCGCACCGGACAGGAAGCGATCGATATGTTCAGGCAGAGGCACGGGGAGATCGATCTCGTGATCCTTGACATGATAATGCCGGAGATGGGGGGAGGGGAGGTTTTCGATGCGATGAAGGCCGTAAATCCGTCGATTTGCGCGCTTCTTTCGAGCGGTTACAGCATCAACGATTCCGCCAGGGTGATACTTGAACACGGTTGCGCAGGTTTTATTCAAAAACCCTTTAACATCGCAGAGCTGTCGCAGCAGCTGCGCGCCGTTTTAGATCAAAAATCCCGGGGGAATGCCGGGAGTATCTCGAAAAAGCAAATAAATAACACTTGTTAACGAATGGCGACTCCGAAAACTCTTCAATATTTCAACTCTTTCACGACAATCAGAAAAACAGCCTTGACAAATGCTCTATTAACCATTATAAATGGCCTAAATGTCATATAAGACGACATCACTAAAAATGCCTCATCTGAATATCACGCCATTTACCTGCACCGTCGCCGTGCAGGACGTTTCCATCCCGGAAATCATCAACGAGGCCAATCACTATCTCTCGCATCTCAAGAAAAACGGGATCGCACTGCACGTGGACGAATACTTCTATGCGCTCACCCTGGACGAGACGATAAGCAATGCGGTGAACCACGGCAATCTTCACGATCCTCACAAGCGCGTGCTGATCGAAATCGGCCCCTGCAAGGGAAAGCTCCAGATCACCGTGAGGGACGAGGGCGACGGCTTCGATCCGTCCCATGTTCCTGATCCGCTCAGTCCTGAGAACCGGCGTCGGAGGGGGGGCGCGGACTCCACATACTGCGACACCTGGCACGGGTGCGCTGGAACCGTCAGGGAAACTGCATTGTCGTGAAGCTGTAGTAGAGGACAAGGCACGCCGTCTGCGCCAGGTCAGACGAAGAATTATCCATAATACGATCCCCCGGGCGGCCGGGGGATTACTGTTTCTTGACGACTGATGCATGCGTGGGATCCGGGGATCCGTCTTGCCCGGGGTAGAGCATCGGGGATGAACGGTTTTTACTGGACTATCCGTCAAAGTGAGTAACGCTATTTGCGGGCCCCATGAATTTTCGCATAGACTGTCCTGTTCGCGAAGACGCGTGCTCTTGAGGAATCCTTTCGGAATGAAACATGCGTATCTTCCGGCAAACCTGCCTGCCCTAGTGTCCCCGTTAACCGTATGGCGGTTCCCACTGGAACAATAGACGATGCGGCTGATGCTTTGTACCTCGGGAAAGACATGAAATTTCTCGTGGACCGCTCGGGCTACTGAAACCTGGCAGACATTAAAAAGTTGGCGGGATGGAAGAAGGTCGATGAAAGGTCATTTGCGGAAATGAAGAGGAAAAGCAACCCCTTCGACCTTATAAAAGATGAAGGGGTTATATTATCATGGGTCAATAACCTGTATCAGCTTGAACCCGCCCTGGAGGAGCTCGCCTACAAGGCGGCGCTCAGGATCGCGGCGGCAGCCTAAAGATTTAATTGTCGCGATAGGCTTCGATCCTAGAATCATCTTCATAAATTTCCAGAGTGACAGCCTGTTTTGTGGTTTTCCCGATATATTTTTCGGCTGCCACCATCAGAACAGGGAATACTTCTCGCATATCTCTCGACGATCCTCGGCTGTACACAGTCGTTTGCCACAATTGAACAGCGATTTTCTTTTTCAAGGCCTCGTTTTCAAGAGCAACGATTGTGATATATCTCGTGTATTCTGTACGCTCGATCGTGCTCTCACCCACTATACCATAGTTATAATTATAATAGGTTGTCCCCTGCGCTGACCTGTCGTTGAAAACCATGGACGAGCTTGACGATCTAACGCTCGTAGGACCCCACTCGGCTACTCGTTTCGAGGTCTTCTGCGGTCCGCTCATTTCGTATTGGAGCAAAACAATCTGATCGGCCTCATATGGATCGGTTACTATAATACCGCCCTTCCGGGAAATGGCAAGCTTCAAGTCCTTTGCAAACTCCAAGAACTGCAAATCATTTTCAGATATTACGGAATCCCTTGGGGCAACATATACCTTTTGACCATTGACTCCGCGTTGTGCAATAGAGGAGACGGAGACCCTGTAGCTAGTACAATTTGTTAAAAGCAAAACAACTGACAAAATCACAATAGAAATACAATGTTTCTTCATGCGCGATCCCCTCTATATTTTGTATTATGGTCTTACAACTAAAATAGTCATTGCCATAAAAATCAAGCACAAAATAATGACCATGCGCAGTGACACACAAACGCGGAGGTCGCCATGAATGCGCAAGAGGAACTGGAAATTATAAAAATAAAAGAGCTGCTCAGAGATGAAACATGGAGACTGATAATAGAGATAACAAAAGACCCGCCGAGATTCCCGGATGGATCGGGGGGGGGGGGCGACATGACACTCGCCTGATCGCGGCCCGAGAGCTCGCGGGAAAGGGAAGGGTTCACGCACCAGCTGCACTCGGGTGCTCCTTTAACCACTTGTTCATAAATAGGGCGGCGTCCCTTAACACCGTTAGCCAGAATACTTGAAACTCGTCAGGCAGATTGTACACGAGGAGAAGGATTTCCACGTCCGTGGGGTGTAGCTTGTTGATCGGATGCTCGGCTACCTCGTGGGGATTGTCCAGGAAAAACTGCCATAGCGGAACACCTAACGCCTGACAACATTTCTCGATGTTTTCGAGCGGTGGGTATTGTTGTCGAGTCCACCCGGAGACAGTAGTCTCTGGAATGCTGAGCTTTTCGCTTAATTCCTTTTGCGTTACACCGCGTTCTCGCAGTAACTTTTTCAAGCGCTGCCCGTGCATGCTTATAATATCTACTATATAACCAGAAAATGAAAGAAAAAATACTAAAATTTAGTAGAAAAATGCTTGACTGATGCTACATAATCGCATTCTAGTATGTATATATACTAGAATGCGAGCAAATAGCATGACTACTAACGACAAGAGGCAGCTAAACATCACTATATTTTCGGACGATCTTCCTGAGTTCGAAAGACTTAAAACATCCTCGCCGTTGAAGACTCCGGCCCTCTTCCACGACATGCTCATCGCCTACAAAGAGAAGCTATCACGCGACCAGGAGAAAGCATCATGACCTGTGAAATCTGCGGCGCCTCTGCCCAGCAGCATCACCACCGCTTCCCCCAGACCAGGGCCAACCGCCGGGTCTACCGGAAGCTCATCGATCACCCCGCAAACCTCGTCCCGGTCTGCGGCAATTGCCATGCCAGTCACGCGCACGTCCCCTCCGACCTCCGCTGGAGCGAGGAGGAGTTCCGTGCCGAGCTGTCCCGGAGAGGCGTGGTCCTCCCGGGTATTTCCAAGACACTCGCGATGCGGGCCTTCCGGCCTGCGTACGCGTAGGTCACCAGGCTGGAGATAAATGCCAAATCCAAAAGAAATCCCCCAAGAGACAAAGGATTACTTCAATGGTCTACCAGACAAAGAAGTGCGCGAACTATTACTCGAGCGCCTGAACGGTCTGCTCCTGAAGGACGCTCTCAAAAGACGAGACGGAGGAGATGGCAAATGATCCCCATCAGAGATATCAAGAAGCTCATCGCGGCCGGATTCCGCGTCATCCGCCGGGGCATAGGCGGAGATACCAGCGTCCGCGAATATCGCCAGGACCAGGTATTGACGAGGCCATGGGACCCGCCAACCTGGAGCTGGCGACTCATGGCCAAGTACGAAACCAAGGCGGACATGAAGCGGGCGATGGACGTGCTCCTTCAAGACTCAAAGACGATCGAGGATTTTTGAAAGCTCAGCCTAAACACTACCGGGTCCGCTACACCGGACTGGTACGCGTCAAAGACCTGTCCCCGTGGGAGATGGAGAATCTGGCCCGTGATTGCAAGGAGCTCATAGAAATACTCAACACCCCGGATGAGGTTATTATCGCCCGCGTCAAACGCGAGCGCGAAGAACGATTAAAACTATGGGAGGAGCGGAAGAATGCAAAACGAAAGTAACGTCGTAACGCGCACCTGCAGGTGCGGCAAGGAAATTTTCGCGCACGCAATCAGCGATAAGAGCGGGGAGCATTTCGTATTTATCATGCACTGCGATCGGTGCGGCGACCAGGGAGAAGCGTTTCTCACGAAGGCCGAGTGTCTGGAGGCGTGGAACCTCAATCACCTGGAACTACCCGAGAACACGCCCGTCGATCCCACCGATCCGGAGAACACACGCACCGAACAGCCCCCGCTTCCCATGACCGACGAGGTCCTCGAGCGCACGCGCGATGGTAATGGGGGGGGGGTAACCGATGGTGGCGGTGGAAACGGTGAGGAGGTCGGCCATGCCCAGGGGAGTTAAAGCAGTCTATACCCTCCGCCCGTGCTCGTGCGGGAACGAGAACGTCTACATCTTTCCCAAGCCGGGCGGTAAGTACCAGGTGAAGTGCGACCTGTGCGGGTCGATCAACAAGGCATTCAGCACGCGTCAGCTCGCGGCCGCGCATTGGAACGGGGAGGCCTCCGGCGACACGGAGACAATGGCCGTGGCGGTAGTGCCCAAAATCCAGCCGGTCAACACGGCTGTCCGCCAGGACATCGCGAAGGTATGCGATTCGCTCGAGACTTTTCTCGCGCAGAAGAACGCGCGCTACGGTAACTCCGCGCTCCAGCCGGTGCAGGTATTCAGCCGCGTGGATCGCGGCGAGCAGCTCCTTGTGAGAATCGACGACAAGATCAGCAGGATCGTCAACAACCACGAGGATCTCCGGAAGAACGACGTGGTCGACCTCATGGGCTACCTCGCGCTCCTGTGCATTGACAAGGGCTGGACCGAGTTCGCGGACCTGGTGGATTAAGGAGGCCTCAATGGCAGACTATGAAGTCGTTACGCTCGCAACGCTCGCCGGCGGTTCCGCGTCGGAACAGTTCAACGAGGAATTGCGCAAGGCCGTCAACAACATCCTGGACGGAGACGCCTCGCCGGCCAAGGTGCGCGAGGTCCATCTCGTGGTCAAGCTCAAGCCCGACGAGCACGACAGCGCGAAGGTCACCACGATCGTGCGCGTCTTCTCCAAGCTCTCTCCGCCTCGCGAGATGGGGACCATCCTTTACCTGGGGATGGAGGACGGGGAGATCGTCGCGCGCGAGCAGCACATCGAGCAGACTAAACTCTTCGACGAGAAGAGGGGTCCGCAACTTCCCGAGAAGAAAAAGCTTCCCTCGAAAACAGGGA
>CALMJO010000359.1 GCA_937864375.1 uncultured Spirochaetota bacterium | reverse complement strand
GAGGCCCGAGTGGACGGTCATGAAGTCCACTCCCTCGCGCGCCTGGCGCTCGATGCGTGCACGCGCTGCGGCCGCTGCGTCGAGGTGTGCCCCAGGAAGGCCATAACCCTAAAGCTCGCGGATGAGAAAAAGCTCCTCAAACAGATCGAGGAGCGGATTCGCGAGATCGCCGATATTCCCGGTATTGGTTAATAGCGGTTTTTTTTATAAGGTTGTTGCATTTATCAAAGGGGGGTAATCATGAAGCTGTCATTAACACGTGAAGAGATCGACGCCGTAATCTTCCACGCGGTGTATTCCGCCATCTGCCTCCCGGTGCTCCTGATCCCCGGACTGGAGGTCGGCATCAAGCTGTTCATCCTGGTCGTCCTTTACAATGTGGCGCTTCCGGTCACGGCGAAGCTCCGCGGCCATGATCTCTGGATAAACATCTGGCTTTTCGCCCTTGTCCTGAGCGTCTTCCAGGTTTTCCCCGACTGGTTCCTTTCATATCAGCTGGGGATACTGGTTTTCCCGGAGGACGGCTTCCTGAAAATCGGCACCGTATCCGGGTACATGGCCGGGCTCTGGGCCATCCCTGTATTCATGATCGTGTACGCATCCGTCAGGGCCGGCGAGCGCCTGTCGCCCCGTGCGGGATATGCGGCCGCGGCCCTTCTGGCCTTTCTGATTTTCGCCGGTTCCGAGGAGACCGTGTGGATGCTCCCCTCCTGGTACGCGCGGAACGTGGCCATGGTGGGCCACGTGGCGGTCTATATCGTCATTCCTGAAATCATACTCGGCGTCTCGTGCCTGTACGCGTTTTCGCAGATCAGGGAAAAGAAGAACTGGTATAAAGTTCCGGCGGCGTTCCTGGTCATGCTCCTTTATCTGGGAGCTGCGGCGTTTTTCTTTTTCGTAGTGGAGCGCCTGCCGGGCTGACAATTATGGATGCTAATGGAAGGAGTGTTATTATGATCAGCCGTACTGTGAAGCGAAATGTCGCCTCCGTCACCGGAGTGATGATGGCATTTTCCTTGTTGCTGATTCTCGTGGCGCCCGCTTCAGCCGAAGAAGCGTTTTCGATCACAAAAAAAAGAGACTACTATGATATACCGGGGCGCCATATGGCCCTGCTGGAAGATCCGGGCAAGGAATTGACGATCGACCAGGTGTCGGGGCCGGATTACCGCGACAAGTTTGTCGCAAGCAAAGAGGAAGTCCCCAACATCGGCCAAACCAGATCGGCCTGGTGGATCAGGTTTGCCATAAAGAATGACTCGGGGCAGGACAAGGACTGGTTTCTCGAACTGAACCATCCCCTAATAGATTACGTATCGCTTTATATCGCGGATCCCACGGGTGATTTTACCGAACTGCGGCAGGGACGCGCCATGCCCTACACGGCCAAAGCCGTCAAGCGGCGCACGTTCGTATTCGAGCAGAAATTGAAGGCGGGTGAGGTCCGCCGGTACTACCTGCGGGCCCAGAGCGGGGACGGCATCGTGTTCCCCCTGCGCCTCATGTCGCCCGTCGAGTTCATCAAGAGCGAACGGAAGGACCAGATCGTGCTGGGCATTCTCCTGGGCGCCATGATCATTATCATGATCTACAATTTTTTTATTTTTTTCATGTCCCGCGATGAGAGCTACCTGTACCTGGTCTTTTTCATCTTTTCGTTTCTCTTCTACATAATATCTGAGAACGGCATCGGCAACGAATTCGTATGGAGAAAGATCACGTGGATGTCGA
>CALMJO010000358.1 GCA_937864375.1 uncultured Spirochaetota bacterium | reverse complement strand
GTCCCAGGACGCTTCCATCGGCAGCCGCCGGAGATCCCGGTCCCGGGATGAGCGAGGGCAGCGCGGCGATGCCTCCGCACCCGGGGGAAAGGCGGGTGCATTCCCGCAGCAATGCGGCCGGATTCTTACGGCCAAGTCGCGCCCTCAGCCATTCCAGCACGCCCCCGCCGATCCACTGCGTGCCGGAATTATACATGCCCGGCTCGGCGTCGCACTCGTTCTTGATGCCGCCTCTCTGCGCCGCCGCGCTCGTGAGCGGCCTGGTGGAGCGCGTGAAGATGATCTCCCAGGTTCCCGAGCTCAAGCACGCGCCGCCGGGGACGCACCCTGAGCCGTACACCGCGAACTGCGTGTCGTGCCCGGCCGCGATCACCGGCAGGGAATGCTTCAGCCCGATCGCGCGCGCGACCCCCGGAAGGAGCGCGCCGATCACCGTGCCGGGCGCAATCAGCGGGGGAAAATGCGATTCGTCGAGGCCGCACAGGCCCGTGAGGCGCGGGCTGTAGGCGCGCGCGCGGATATCCATGAGCATCATGCTGTCGGCGGTCGTGGGGTCGTTCACCGTCTCGCCGGTGAGCCTTCGGTTGATGATGCCGGGAAACATGAGGTAACGGCGCATGCGTTCCATTACGCGCGGCTCGTGCTCCCTGAGCCACAGCAGTCGGAACAGTGCGTGCTGGTGCAGGGGCTGCTCTCCCGTTATCTGGAACAGCAGGCGGGGATCGATCCTCTTCCCGATCGATTCGGCTATTGCGGCGGTGCGCGCGCACTGCCACGAGATCACCGGGTAGAGCATCTTCCCGTTCCGGTCGAAAGGCGCGCCGTCGTCGCTGAAGGAGGTGAGCGCGAGCGCGGCAAAGCGCTCACCGCCCGCGCGGCACACGAGGGCGGATGCGCAAAGAAGCATTTTCTTCCAGATGTCCTCGATGTCCCACACGAGCCATGCGCTTCCCGGGCTCTGCCGGACGGCCGCGTTGGGGCGCGCCTCGACCTGGATGATGCGTCCCCGTTCGTCGACCGCCGCGGCGCGCACGCTCGAGGCGCCGCAGTCGATCACCAGCGCGAATTTCTTCACGGCGCTTTTTCCCCCATGCGCATTACCTTATTGCGCCCCGTTCATCGTCGCGAGCGTGGAATCGAAGAGCCCCCTCTCCCATGTGACGCCCGGCGACTGCGCGGTGCACGCGCCTGCGGCCAGCGCCCACCGGAAAAGCATGGGCGGATCAAAGCCGTAACGCGCGTACGCGCAGGCGAGCCCGGCCGCGAAGGCGTCCCCCGCGCCCACAGGGTTGACCGTCTTCACGCGCGGCGGCGCAATCCGGACAGCCTGGCCCTCGATGCAGAACACCGCTCCCTCGCCTCCCAGCGTGAGGGCGACGAGCCCGATGCGTTTCGAAAGCGCGTTCAGGCGCTCGACGACCATCTCCTGCGCATCGATGCCGCAGAGCTCGCGCGCCTCCTGCAGATTGGGCGTGATCATGAACGGCGCATGGTCCACGGCCCCGGCAAGCGGCGCCCCGCTCGTGTCCAGCAGTACGCGTGTTCCGTGCGCCGCGGCGGCGTCGATGAGCGTGCCGTAATAATCGACGGGAAGCCCCGGGGGGAGAGAGCCGCAGAGCATGACGATGTCGAAGCTGTGCGCGCGCAGGAGCCCGTTGAAGTGAGCGAGGAACGACGCGCCCGCCGCCCCGTCGAGCGCGGGCCCCGAGGGAACGATCTTGGTGTCCCTCCCGCTCTCCTCCTCGACGTACGCGACCGTGATCCTGGTTGGCTGGGGCACGTCGAGGAAATCGGTGACGATTCCCTCTTTCTCGAGGGCGCCGCGGATGAACTGACCCGTGTGGCCGCCGGCAATCCCCGTGGCCATGACGGGAAAGCCCAGGAGCCTGCAGATGCGCGCCGCGTTGTTGCCCTTGCCGCCGGGATCGGGCGGGATGTCCCTGCCGCGGTTGACGGCGTGCAGGGCCAGGGCGCCGCCAAAGACGGTGTAGTCCACCGCCGGGTTGAGCGTCACCGTGAGTATCACAGGTCGAGCAACCTCCCCAGGATCTGGCAGCGGCAGTCGGACTCGATGCGGTCGACGATGTCAAAGCACGCGTTCATGTCCCGTCCGGCGGCGACGATCCCGTGGCGCGGGAGGATCACCTCGAGCGCCGCCTTGCTTAAAAGCTCGCGTTTTTTTTCGAAGTGCTCGATCACCGCGCGGGCGAGCTCGGGCGAGTAGCCGTGCGCGGGCGGGATGCACTCGATCGTGCCGAATTTCTCCGTGGTTTCCAGGGAGGGGACGATGGGCCTCGCCTTCGCGACGAAGACGTTCGTCCAGTAGGGGTGCGCGTGGATCACCGCGTGTGCCTCGTCGAAGGCGCGGTAGATCCCCAGGTGCATCTCGCCCTCGCGCGTGATCTGTTCCGGCCCCTCGAGGACCTTCCCGTCAAGGTCGGTGACCGAGAGGTCCTGGGCCGTTATCTGCCATCGGAGCCGGTATCCCATGAGGCGGGGCGTGATGACAACCGTGTCCCCGTCGCGCAGGCTTATGTTTCCGCCGGCAGTGTCCGAGAGCCTGCGCTCCCATACCAGGTTCGCTATTTCGAGCACCAGGCTTTTCATGTCTTCGCGCATCGCGTTCTCCTCAGGTATGTAAGTTGCTCGGCCCCCCGGAGCCGTTACGCCTTTCCCGCCGCGCGCTCGCGCAGGATCGCGTCCATCGCTGCCACGTCGCGGGGAAGCGACCGGCCTATGAGAAAGAACACCAGGGCGCAGGGCATCCAGAAGAAGGGCGTGATGATGAACGCGGTCTCCCTGCCGAGCCCCGCGATCATGAGGCTCACGAAGAAGGGACCAAATCCCCGGCCCAGGTCGTCCACGATGTTGTAGAGGGAGCTCATGGAGCCGCGCGCCTCGGGCAGGTTGACGTTGACGAGCATGGCCCTGCAGTTCGCGCCCGACTGCGCGATGATGAAACCCGTCGCGAGCGAGAGCACGGTGAGCGTCATGTAGTCGGGGCTGGCGGCGCCGGCCTGCGAGGGATAGAGGAAGATGAAGAGCGTGGGCACGATGCCCGCGAGGATGGAGACGCCTACGTAATAAGGAAGCCATGCCTGGTTCTTCCGGAAGACCCTGTCGCCTATGAATCCGCTCGCGGCGATCCCCGCGAGGATCCCCACGCCCAGGATCATGCAGATGGTGGTCGCGGCCTGCACGCTGTAGCCCTTCTCCTGCGAGAGGAAATCGTTCAGGTAGATGAAGAGCACGCTCCAGGGTACGATTCCCGGGAGGGTCTGGAGGACGAGCAGGACGTTGGTCCTGATTCTAAAAATGTCCCGGTACTCGGCCCAGTTGATTTTCGCCGCGTACTCGGCGCCCTTTTCGAAGAGGCCGGCGAGCCCGTCCTCGGTCCTGCCGCGCGGCGGCTCCTTGGTGGTGAACCAGTAGAGGAGCGCGACGAGAAATCCGGGAGCGGCGACGACCACGAAGGGGATGCGCCAGCCGCACAGTCCCCACAGGCACATGTCCGTCGTGAAGCC
>CALMJO010000357.1 GCA_937864375.1 uncultured Spirochaetota bacterium | reverse complement strand
ACAACGTCAAAAAATTGCCTTGCTTCGAAATTAATTTCGTGGAAGCGTCCCCGTTCTTCGTAACTGCTCATTATTTCAGGACTTATACGACAATAACTTTTATTATTTTATGATAATTTTAGAGGGCGTGAGCGAATATCATTTTCCGGAGAGATCGATTGAACCGTGCCCGAAAGGTTGGTCTCCTGCCGAATGTGAATAAGGGCCGTGGCGGCCAGGAAGTATGCAGAACGGTAATTATGTAGTGCATCATCAAGGAATAGCTCTCCGCAATTTCACTATTAATATTTTATGATCAGAAATATATTTTTTTGCCGACCGGCAGCAGGGACGCGGCCTTGGAACAGACTACGCCTGAAAAGGGCTTGCAAATTGGGGTATCACGGTTAATTTTTACGAAAGGCCCACAATTTTTTGCCGTTTACCCTGAAAATTAACACTAGTATGCGTGATCGGGAGTGTAATGAGCAATTACGAGAAATATTCGCGCTTCATCGTGCGGTCCGTTGACCATATTTTCAAAAACTTTCTGAACGACGCGAACGTAGAAGAGGTGTATGAGTCTCAATTCTCCGGCGATAAAGGCTCAAGCGTCGCCATAGAAATAGAGGGAACGCTTTCAGGAGAGCTTATTTTTTATATGCCGGTTCGGACCCTGGACCTGATCACCAGGAAGATGGTGCCGCACGTATCCGGTAAATCGATCAAAAAGCACCACCCGGACATAGCCGGTGAGATCGCTAACCTGATTTCGGGCACGTTTGCCAACCAGCTGCAGTTCCTGAAGCATAATGTGCGGCTCTCGGCCCCCGAGTTCGACGATGATCCGATCGCGCTCAAGGCGTTTTATGAAAACATCAATCTTTCGTTTAAAACATCATACGGCGGTTTTGATATAGATCTCTACTATAAAGAAAAACCGTAATACGGCCGGGGTTCTATGCGGGGCTGGTTCCTGCACCGTCCCGGCCCATTGGAGCTCATCAAACCAGAAAACTTTCCAGGATGGAGAAGAACGCATGGACGCTGCAGGGAATACTCATTCGGGGATGGACCGCGAATACTCGCATTGCTACCGAACGTACGCGGGACCGCTCAGGCGGTATGTTGCGGGGCTCGTGCGCGATGAATTCATCGCGGAGGAGCTCGTTCAGGAAACCTTCATGAAGCTTTTTGAGCGGGGGGTGCGGCTTGACGTAACACGGCCCACCTTGAAGAGCTTCCTCTACATGGTTGCGCGCCATCGGGCGCTGGATCACCTCGCCAGGCGTAAAAGGGAGGAAAAGGCCACGGCCAGCATAGCCGTCGAGGAGGCCTCATTGAATGAGCGCTTTTTCGAGGACCTCGAGAGCGCGGTCATCGAGGGCGAGGTGATATCCACCTTGTATGATACGCTGAAGTCGATCCCCGAGAATAAACGCGAGGTATTCGTGCGCCGGGCTCTGCTTGACATGAAAATGGGAAAGGTTATGAAGGATATGGACGTTTCAACCTTCATGATCAAAAAGATCGAAAAGGAGGTGCGGCTGAAAATCCGCGAATCCCTGGGACAGTATTTCGCGAAGAGCTGAGGGGGGTGCCGGCGTAAAGGCCCGGTGACCGGACCTCGATCTTGGAATCGCCGGTAATTGTATGAAACACGATGAAAATGAACTCCTGATGCCCGTCGGGGAAGCGCGTTCCCGCATCCTGGCGGAGGTGCGCCCTCTCCCGGCGGAAAGGTGCGGGCTCGACGAATGCGCGGGCCGCGTGCTCGCCCAGGATGTGATTTCGGACATCAGCATCCCCATGCTGGACAACTCGGCGATGGACGGGTATGCGGTGCGTTCCGCGGAGACCTCGGCCGCCTCGCCGGATAATCCGGTTACGCTCAGGATTACCGGGGAGCTGCAGGCGGGCGCCGCCCGGCTTGCGCTGAGCGTGGGAGAGGGATGCGCGATCAGGATAATGACGGGGGCTCCCATACCGGCAGGGGCCAATGCGGTCATCCGCTTCGAGGATACCTCGGAGAGCGCCGGCGTCGTGTCGCTGTATGCGCCGGTCAGGCCGGGGGACAATATTCGCAGGTCCGGGGAGGATGTTATGCGCGGCGCGGTAGTGCTGAGGAAGGGCGACATGGTACGCTCGGCCGATGTCGGCATGCTCGCTTCCGTCAACGCGCAGTGCGTTTTAGTTTCGCGGAAGCCCGTGGTCGCGGTCATTTCCACGGGCGACGAGGTGGTGGAGCCGGGCGAGGAATTGCTTCCCGGGCAGGTTCGCAACAGCAACGCATATACGCTCGTGTCCGAACTGAGGGCGTGCGGCTGCGTGCCCCGTTACCTGGGCATCGTGAGCGATTCCAGGGAGGCCACGGAACGCGTAATGCGGGAAGCCATGCAGTGCGACGTCCTGATCACCACGGGCGGCGTTTCAATGGGCAGGTATGATTTCGTGAAGGATGCGATCGCGGACCTTGGAGTGGCGATTTCCATACAGAATATCCGCATGAAGCCCGGGAAGCCGTGCGTCTTTGGAACGAAGGACCCGCTCCTGTTTTTTGGCCTTCCCGGGAATCCCGTGTCGACCATGGTCTCCTTCATTCAGTTCGTACGCCCCGCGCTGCTGAAACTCATGGGAGCGTCCAGGATCCACAAGCCGGTCGTGAGCGCCATTCTATGCGAGGAAATTTCGAAGAAGGCCGGGCGCATGCATTTTTTGCGGGGAATGCTGACCGTCCAGAACGGGGAATTCTTCGTATCCACCACGGGCCCCCAGGGTTCGGGGATACTCCGCTCCATGAGTGCGGCCAGTTGCCTGATCCTGCTCCCTGAGGATACGACGCGCGTTCCCGCCGGCGGGAAGGTCATGATCCAGCTCATACAGCACGAGGAGATCTGATGCCGGGAAAGGGCATTCTCCTCTATTCCGGCGGGCTTGACAGCCTGCTGGCCGGAAAGGTATTGCTCGAGCAGGGAGTCGAGCTGATCGGCGTGCAGTTCATCGGCCCCTTCGCCCCGCTCGACGGCGATCCCGGGAAAAGCGCGTCCGCCCGGTACGCGCGCGAGATAGGACTCGACCTGCGCTTCGTGCGCTGCGGGCGTGAGTACATGGACATGGTGGAGAAACCCCTCCACGGTTACGGGAAAAACATGAATCCCTGCATCGACTGCAAGATTTATTTCCTGCGCAAGGCGAAAGCGATGATGGAGGCCGAGGGGGCAATGTTTGTCGCGACGGGCGAGGTGATGGGGCAGAGGCCCATGTCCCAGAAGCGCCACATGCTCAAGCATATTG
>CALMJO010000356.1 GCA_937864375.1 uncultured Spirochaetota bacterium | reverse complement strand
TCTTCGAATGCCGCGGCCAGCGCGCGATGCTTCCGCGCGCGAGCCGCGAGCCCCAGCCGCATGCAAAGCTCCTCCGTTTTAAGATGAGACTGTCTCAGGTAACCGTACCCGCCCGCGGCCCTGCCGAACGCGGCCATTGCCGCCTCGTGATCGCCCTCCCGTGCATGGAGCGTACCGAGCAAATAGCCTCCCACGGGATCTTCCGGGCTGCGCACGAGGAGCGCATCGAGCGCCTCGCGTGCGGCGTCCTGCTCCCCCCGGCGCATGTGCCAGCGCGCCTTGAGCCGGAGCGCCTCGCTTTTCGTCTCCTCGCGGTCAAGGCAGGCACCGAGCACGGGCTCCAGCAGCGCGTCCTCCCCGCGGAAGTAATGGATCTTCGCCAGGAACAGGCGCGCCTCCCGCGGCGCGTCACGGCACTCAAGGCTCCTGGAAAAATAGTCCCGGGCTCCCTCAAGGTCCTTCTTGAGATAGAGCTCCACGCCCCTGCGGAAACAGTCGGCGCCCACCTGCGCGGGCGGTGCGCACCCCGCGGTAAGCAGCAGGAAAATCGCGATGCATGCCTTCACCGGATCAGCCCCTCCAGGAAGCGGGCCGATGCCGCGCGGATGAGCGCCTCTTTCTGCGGCGTGGATTCTTCCGCCCGTACCCGGGCGAGCGCATCGGCGTCCACCCGCCACCGGTCCCTGACCCAGCCGCCGCGCTTGCCGGAGTAGCGATACTCGCACGTCCCGCGCACCTCCAGGATGGGATGATCGGCCCCCTCCCTTTCGAGGAGCTCGAGCGAGCTCAGCGCAACCCCGCAGCTGCCCACGATGTCGTTATGCGCGAGCATGAACCTTCCCTGGATCCGGGCGACGTGGTAGGCGTATTCGAAGCCGGCAAGCCCGTCGGGGCCCTCCGCGAAGCGCGCCTCCATGCTCACGGCCGCAGGCCTGATGCTCGCGCACTCGACGATCACCCACGCGTCCACGTTCGCGGGGGGACGAGCCTCCTCCTCCAGGGAGAGCGGGTCGCGCCCCGGCTCGTCATGGACCACGAAGCCGCGGCGCAGGAGCTCCTTTTCAAGATGCGTGCGCCATGCACCCAGTGCTCCCGCGTCAACCACGTCCTTCTCCCCGGCGGGCGCAAACCTGAGCCCCACCCTGCGCACGCGTGTAATCTCCTCTTTCCCTGCTTCAACGCGGGCGCAGTCGCAGGAGCTGCGCGCGTCCGCGAGCGTTATGGGAATGCGAACAACGCCGCGCTCGGGAGGCGGGCACGAACCGTCCCTGCTGAGTCCCGCGCACGAAACGCACAGGACAACAACGGCGCCGGGTACCATGATAAATTTCATCCAACCTCCAATCGGTGCTGCTGCAGTTTCTACGCGCGGGCGCGACCGGGGATGAACACTTTTCACCGCGCATGAGCAATTTTTTTGGATCCTGCCGTGCTGCACGACCGCCGGTCGGGACATTATCCACCGCATGGCACTGCCCGACGGGCGCTGCGATTAGCCGATATTTTATTCTTCAACACGGCTCCCCGACCGTATACATCACGACAAGCTTCAATGTTACGAGGTGACTGAATGAAAATCGAAACGACGGCGCGCCTGCGCGAGGAGCACATTGAGCATCTCGACCGCGCAGCCGAGATGCTCAGGGTGACACGCACCGCTCTAATCGTCGAGATCATGGGGCGGATGATGAAAGAGCATGCACGTCGTACGGCATCGTCCGGCCGCGTGCGCTACCAGGATGATGCGAAGACGGGCTGGAGGCCGGTTCACTTTTCTATTTATCAGAGGGAGTATGACTTTTTCCAGGAGATGCGGAAATTTTACCGGTGCTCTGTCTCCCGCCTTATTGCGATCGCGGTCCAGCGACATTTATGGGCCGTATTGAAAGCCATGACTTCCGCGAAAACAGAAGAAGATGCCGATAACTATCCATTCAAACATCACGTATTTTCCCTCCAGACGCTTGAAGGTGCCGTCTGCTGGAAAATCTACTGGGGTTTCCCGGTCGACCACCGAACAATAATCCAGCCCGCTCCCGGGTAAACGGCCGGGCGTGTTAAAATCCCAGCATGCGCGCTCCCAGAATCATCAAGGGAAGTACGACCGCGAGAAACGCAACCGAGGTTCCCACAAAGAGCCCCGACGCAAGGCGCGCGTCCAGGCTAAATAAAACCGACACGACCACCGAGTAGATCGCGGCCGGCATGAAGGACTGTACCTGTATGACCGCCCGCACAGTGCCGTGAAGCCCCGCGAACTCGAGCGCCGCGAAGGCCGCGAACGGCACCAGGACGAACTTGATGGCGCTCATGAAGGAAATCTCCTTCCACGAGGAGCGCACATCGCCCTGGGTGAAGTTCACGCCCAGGGTGAAATAATATACCGCCACCGACAGCAGCAGCAGCGGCTCCGTGGGGAACCATACGTCGGGACGGGGAACCCCGGCTGCCCGCAGGAGAAGCGCGATTACGATGGCCGCGAGCGGCATGTTCTGCACGCTGAACAGGATGGGCGCGTCAGTCGCGCCCGGCTCGGCATGCGCGAGACGCGCGGATAAAGGGAAGACGACGAGAAACATGAACGGCAGGAAGTATGACACGAAGATGAACGCGTAGGCAAGCCCCTGTTCGCCCAGGAGAAGGAAGCAGACAAAGCCTCCCAGGGTGAACCCGTGGTTGGCAAGCATCGCGCTTATGCGGAACATCGTCGCACGCGCGCCGTCGAGTGCGAGCATGCGCGCCGCGGGAAATCCGTACGCGAGCCCTGCGAACGAAAGCAACAGCCCTGCGGCGGGAAGCGCGACCAGTTCACGGGAAAGCTCGATCCCCCACACGCTCCAGAGCACCAGGGCCGGCTCCACGCTCGCCAGGTTCACGCGGATGAGCGAGCGGGTGAATTCCTGGGACACGGCGAAGCGCCGCTTCACGAGAAAGCCCGCTATGAAGGGACCAAAAATAATCGCCTGGAAGACTATGAACCTGAGCCGGATATCCATGAACGCTCCCCGACACATGGTACACGGCCATGCCCGCAGGGAAACAAAAATTTCTTCCGCGCTCAGGACCGGCACAATCCTTGACTTTGAGCCGCTATGTGCTAGGCTCCGCCGATAACTATCGGAGGAATTGATCAATATGGTCGCCGACAGGCTTGAACGGGGATGCGTACAGCTTTTCACGGGACACGGAAAGGGAAAAACCACCGCGGCGCTGGGTCTCGCGATGCGCGCGGCCGGATCGGGACTGCGCACGCACTTCATACAGTTCATGAAGGGCCAGCACTACGGGGAGCTCGACGCGGCGAAGATGCTGGGCGGGCTCGTCACGATCGAGCAGCACGGAAGCGCGGAGTTCTGCGTGACCGAGGGCGAGGACGCGAAGGAGCACTATCTCCACGCGCGAAGCGCCGTCGCTCGCTCCCGCGAAGCGCTCACCTATTCTTCCATCGATATACTGGTACTGGACGAAATCGTCACCGCGCTCCTATTCAAGCTCGTGACCCTGGACGAGATACTCGAAATCGTGAAGGCGAAGCCCGCCGGGATGGAGCTCGTCCTCACCGGGCGCGGCGCGCCGCAGGAGCTCGTGGACGCCTGCGACCTGGTGACCGAGATGCGCGAGGTGAAGCACTACTACACGGCGGGCGTGGACGGGCGGAAGGGCATCGAGTACTGATCGACCCGGGGCGCGCCTCGAACGCCGGAAAGCCGCTCGGCGCCCCGCGCCAAATGTCTTTCAATTTGGCTTGCAATTGACGAGCGTTCGCTCACCATAGTCGCAGGGCCGCGCGCCCTGCCGCACGATCAGTCAACTCCACTACGAATGCGAGGTACGCCATGCTGCTGCTCAAGAACGGCCTGATAATCGACGGAACCGGCGCGAAGGGATACACGGGAAATCTCCTGATCAAGAACGGGAAGATCGCGGAAGTCTCGCCGCGCGCGATCGCCGCGAAGTGCGAAACCGTCGACTGCGCGGGGAAGGCAATAGCCCCGGGATTCATCGACCTCCATTCGCACAACGACTGGTTCTTCCCCTCGCCGGACAGGCCCGAATTCATCACGCCCTTCCTGGAACAGGGCATCACCGCCTTCGTCGCCGGTAACTGCGGCTTCAGTGCATCGGTGTTCAAAAAGGGCACGAAGTACCGCGCGCTCCTGGAGGACAATCTGTTCAAGGCGGGCCATCACGGCCTCAAATGGGACACGCTCGCCCAGTTCTACGCGCACATCACGAAGAAGGGCATGCGCGCCAATCTGATAAGCCTCTGCGGCCATGGGACCACGCGCACCTCCATAAAGGGCCACGATCCCTCGCACATGACCGCCGACGAGATGAAGCAGGTTCTCCGGCTCGCCGGCGAGGCCATGGAGCAGGGTGCGCCCGGCGTGTCGTTCGGAATGGGCTACGCGCCCGACATCTTCACCACGGCCTCCGAGCAGGAAGAGATCGCCAGGCTCGTGAAAAAGCGCGACGGCATCGTAACCGTGCATGTGCGCGCCTTTTCATCTGTCTCCGGGGCGTATCCCCTCAAGCCCTTCGGGGAGGCGCACAACCTCATCGCGCTCAAGGAGTTCCTGGACCTCGCGCGCAAAACGGGCGTGCGCCTGCAGATCTCGCACCTGATCTTCGTTGGTGCGCGCACGTGGAAGACGCTCGACAGGGCGCTCGCGCTCATCGACAGCGCCATCGACGACGGCGTGGACGTACGCTTCGACACCTACGCGCACCACTGCGGGGCGACGGTCATCACCGGCATTCTTCCCGAGTGGTTCATGGCCGAGGTGCCCGGGGCGTACACGAACGAAAAGCTTTTAAAGAAGACGAAACTCCTCATGAAGATCTCGTTCGCGCTCCTGGGCTTCAACATGGCCGACATGCAGCTCGCGTCGGCGAACCACCCGGAGCTCGACCGCTACAACGGCATGTTCCTGCGCGACATCGCCCGCGCGCGCGGCATGACCGACTTCGACAATTACATCGACATCGCGAAGCACAGCAACAGCACGGCGAGACTGCTCATCTACAAGTACAGCAACGCGCACATCGTCCGGGAGCTCATGCGGCACCGCGCCTCGCACTTCATGACCGACGCTTGGCTGGAGCCCAGTGGCCTGCAGAACCCGGCCGCGTTCGGCTGCTTCCCGCGCTTTCTGCAGATCGCGCGGGAAACCGGGAACATCACGATCGAGGACGCCGTCCACCGCATGACCGGCAGGAACGCCGAACGCATGAAGATCGGGGACCGTGGCGTTCTCAAAAAGGGACTCGCCGCCGACGTCACCGTGTTCGACCCGGTCGCGATCAGGGACAACACGACCCCGGAGGCGTCCAGCGCGCGCCCGGACGGGATCGACTACGTGATCGTGAACGGGAAGGTCGTCGTGAAAAAGGGGAAGGCGAATCCAAAAATAATGGCGGGTATAGTCATACGACCAATGTCGTCCTAGGGGCGCATGGTCATGCGCCCCTCGACCGGCGGGAAAATTACAGGAAACCACGTCCTCTTTCCGGGGAAAAGTTCCCCGACAAAACCCTTCCTCCTGGAAGTAACATCATCCGGATAGCCGCCCTTTCCAGGCAAAACGGCCCCAATTGGAGCGCTATAAAATTCACAAATCCTCCTGGGGCCGACCGGAAGTGCGTCTGCCCCGCTTTTTCCCCGGGCCGCGGCTCAGCCGACCGCGCACAAGCGGCGCACCAGCGCTACGAGAACCTCAACCCCGCGATCGATATTTTCCAGTGATATTTTCTCGTCGATTCCATGCACCATCCCCAGGTTATCTATGGGAATTAAAATCGGGAATACCCCGTACGAGGGGATGCCCTTCTCCCGGAAGAACCTTGAGTCCGAGGTCCCCGTCATCATCACCGGGGCGACTATGCTTTCCGGATATGATTCACGCATCACATCCCTGATTATGCCGTAATAGGGATTGTCGATGGGGGACTCGCTCGCCTCCATCGCCCGTGAGCGGTCAATCTCGATCTCCCCGTCGGCGAACGCTTCCCTGAGTATCTCGATCATCCTTTCCACCGTCTGCCCCGGGAGCAGGCGAATATCCAGCTCCGCGGTCGCGTGATCGGGAATAACGTTTGTCTTGACGCCCGCGGCCATCATGGTGAGGCTTATCGTGTCGCGCACCATAGCGGAAACGTGGGGCAGATTCATGATGCCGCTCTCCTCCATCACGCGGATCAGGGTCTCTTCCTTCCCGTCCATGGCGAAGGGTCGCATCACCGACAGGTCCTCCGCGAGGGTTCGGTAATGCTCCGCGACGACGGGGATCATGCGCGGCTGTCTCTTATACACATCTCCGAGCCCACGAGACCGTACTAGATCTCG
>CALMJO010000355.1 GCA_937864375.1 uncultured Spirochaetota bacterium | reverse complement strand
TCATAGCTAAAGCTTTTTTGAACCACCTGCACAGCAGGTGGTTTTCGTTGCACAAAAATGGTCATGGCAAATGCCATGACCATACAGCTAAACCAGGAGGTATGGATGTACGATACCGCTATTTTGCCGGCATGAGCAGATTCTGGATACGAACCATGAAGGAGCCCATCACCCCGGCGTATTCCGGAGAACCCTCGAGCTTCACGTCCGAATCCCTCATTGCCTGGACCGTTTCCTTGCTTTCCGCCAGCACCTTGTATGCGCCGTCAAGCCCGTTGAACATCATATGAATGAATGGCACCTTCCGTCCATAAATGCCATGGCCGGATTTTGATTTTCCGCCCTTCACGCGCAGGTACGCCGCGGGCCCGTCGGGCTGCACCGAAAGCTGGTAGATGCGGTCCGGCTGCTTGAGCGTCCATGCCATCATGTCCTCGTCGCCCCCCTTGTTGAGCTGTGAAAGGGCGTTGGTGACCATGTACATGGTAAGCTTGACTTTAAGAAGCCTCTTGGCCGGGTCCTTGGGCTGGTTGTTGGGCATGAGCAGGAGCAGCCCCATGAACAGGGGCGCGAGCTTCATGAGCAGCCTGAGCCTCCAGAGCCCCGAGATCGAAGGAAGCGCCACGCCGCCGGTGAAGAAGGCGACCATATCTTCGGGTTTTTTGAAGGCGAAATGAATTCCCGGCGACGGATGTATTCCCTGAAGCACGTCCAGCTTCCCGTCCTTGAATTCCAGGTATGCGCTCGAATCCGTTCCCTTGACCGAGAACTGGATCGTCCCGTTGACGCCCGAAAGCATCTTCTTGTACGCCCCCTCGTTCTCGTTGTAAAGAGTCTTGAACAGGGGAAGTATCGAGCGCAGAATGATGCGTATTGTAAGTTGCGTTTTATCCGCCATATCGCGTTCCCCTTTTAGGTTTCGTCGTCCCAGTTCTCGTCTTCTTCGATCTCTTTCTTCATGAGCGCGCCAACCGCCTCGATGATACCGTCGGCATCGAACTTGTAATGGTTGTACAGGTCCTCGGGATAGCCCACGATCGCGAACGCGTCCGGAACGCCCAGCTTCCTGAACGCGCAGGCCTTGCCGCTCTCAACGATCACCTCGCCCACGGCGCTGCCCAGGCCGCCCATGGTGTTGTGCTCCTCCACGGTGATGATGCGCCTCGTTTCGACCACGGCCTTGATGATGATGTCGCGGTCAATGGGCTTGATGGTATGCATGTTGATCACGCGCACCGAAAGGCCCTGGGTCTCGAGCACCTTGGCCGCCCGCATCGCCTGCCCCACGCACACGCCGCAGGTGATGAGCGTCACGTCCTTGCCATCCTTCATCGTGACGGCCTTGCCTATCTGGAAGCCGTAGTCCTTCGTCGTGTTGACCGGCGGCTCAAACCCGCGCCCAATGCGGATGTACACGGGACCGGGATGGTCCATCGCCGCTACCACGGCATTCCCGGTTTCGATCCCGTCGGCGGGAACGATCACCGTCATGTTCGCGAAGGAGCGCATGACCGCGATGTCCTCCGTGCAGTGATGGGTGGAGCCCGCCTGACCGAACGATATGCCGGCGTGGGTTGCGATTATCTTCACGTCAAGGTTCTGGTAGCAGATGTCCGTGCGCACCTGTTCGGCGCTGCGCAGGGCCGCGAAGACCGCGAAGGTCGACACCACCGGCTTCCAGCCCGCCATCGCGAGCCCGGCCGCGACGCCAAAGAGCGAGTTTTCCGCGATGCCCATGTTGATGAAACGATCGGGATACTTGTCCCCGAACGCGCCGATCTTCGTGGATTTCGCGAGGTCCGCCGTCATCGCGACGAGCCTGGGGTTCGTCGCCCCGAGCTGGGTGAGAACCTGTCCGTATATTTCGGCCTGGGTAAGCTTATCGCCGTCCAGCACCGACCATGTCATCCCCTCAGCCATATCAGCCTCCTACCTTGTCGTAATAGGTGTCGATGCAGGTGTACGCCTTGTCCCGCATGTCGGAGTCGAGCCCGCCGTAATGCCACTTGTACTCGTTCTCCATGAAATCGACGCACTTGCCCTTGACCGTATCGCAGATTATCACGGTGGGCTTGTCCTTGATCGCCATCGCCTTTTCGATGGCCCCGCCCAGCGCGGTGAAATCATGCCCGTCAACGTGGAGCACTTCCCAGCCGAAGGCCTTGAACTTGTCATCCATGCTGTCGAGCTGCGTGATGTCCTCGGTGGGCCCGTCGATCATGAGCCTGTTGCGGTCCACGAAGGCGGTCAGGTTGTCGAGCTTGTGGAACGCGCCTATTATCGCGGCTTCCCACACGGAGCCCTCGCAGCACTCGCCGTCGCCCATGACGCAGTAGGTGCGCCAGGACTGTTTGAGCTTCTTCGCGCCTATGGCCATTCCCACCGCGATCGCGAGCCCGTGGCCCAGGGAGCCGGTGGAGGCGTCGCAGCCGGGAACCTTGAGCGAATCAAGGTGCATCCCGAAGGGCGAGCCCGTCTTGTTGAAGTTTTTCAACAGGGCCTTGTCGAAATATCCTTTTTCCCCGAGCACCGCCGCCCATCCCAGGCCGCCGTGGCCCTTGGAGAGGATCATGCGGTCCCTGTCTTCCTTCCTGGGGTTTTTGGGGTCGATATTCATGTACCTGTAATAAAGCGCCACCAGGATATCGGTCTGTGAAAGCGACCCGCCGATATGCCCTCCCCCCGCCGTGAAGGTGATATCCACGATAGACTTGCGGATATCTTTCGCCTTCTGCTGCATCGTCTTGATTTCTTCTGCCGTGAGCGGCATTCCCGCACCTCCCTGCCTGAATTTGCAAAATGAGTGAGCGTTCGCTCATTTCTGTCACACTATGCCCGGTCCTTCCTGATTTCAAGCACTTTTTGCATCGTGTGAGTGTTGGCGAAATCCTAACAAATCTTTCCGGTATAATCAAGAATTTTTCATGCATAAAATCCCCTCCGGCTCCGCCAGCTCCCATTTAGTAAAGGGGGGCCTTCAATGGATGCTTGTTTCTTGAATACAAGGTTATCAATAAATACAAGCATTCTCTTTGCTGCCCCCTTTATCAAAGGGGGCGGCCCGGAGGTCGGGGGATTCGAACGGTTCGATCTTTTCATTGCAACCTTAACGAGAAATTCCGCCCGCTGCGCAGGGATTTTGCGGAGCTGAACGATTGAAGCCGCATCAGAAAATTTTTCAAATTTCGCACTTGACATATAACGCATGTTATATAATAGGTGTTATACATCAGGGGTGGGAAACCATGGCGCCAAGAACAAGCTTTTCCGCGGACGCAGTAATGGACGCCGCGTTCGCGGTTCTCCGGAAGGAGGGGATCGAGAAGCTCAGCTCCCGCAAGATCGCCGGGCGGCTCAAGTCTTCGACCACGCCGGTATACTCCGGCATAGGGTCCATGAAGAAGCTCGAAGAGGCGCTGCTCGCCCGCGCGAACGAGCTCCTGTTCAGGTTCCAGACCACGCCCCGCACGGGGCACATATTCCTGGACATGGGGGTTGGCTACGCGCTCTTCGCAAAGGAGGAGCCCATGCTCTTCCGCGCGCTCTTCCTGGACGACAGCCCGCACAGGGCCCTCCGGAACCGCCTGCGCAGGGAGCACTTCGCCCGGCTGGAGGCCCAGATGGCGGACGAAAAGCTGCTGGAGGGGCTGAGCGCCGAGGGAAGGCACAAGGTGCTCGAGCGCATGTGGGTCTTCACCCATGGCCTGTCGCTCCTCGCGAGTCAGAAGGCGCTCGACGACGACAGCATTGAATACATTACGGAATTCCTGCAGATAACCGGCTTTGACATCGTCACGGCCGAAATCCAGAGGGAGAGAGGTGCACAATGAAACCGCTTAAGATCGTCGTGTTGAACGGAAGCCCCAAGGGAGACCTGAGCGTCACGATGCAGTACGTGGAGTACGTGAAGAAGCACGCCCCCGGGCACGAGTACGAATCATTCAACGTTTCGCAGTTAATAAACCGGGTGGAAAAGGACAGGAAATATTTTGACTCCATCATGGAGTCCGTGCGGCGGGCCGACGGCGTCATCTGGGCCTTCCCCCTCTATTACATGCTCGTCCCGGCGCAGTACAAGCGCTTCATCGAGCTTGTCTTCGAGCGCGGCGCGGCCAAGGCGTTCGCCGGAAAGTACGCGGTAAGCCTCTCCACCTCGATCCACTTTTTCGACCACACCGCGCACATGTACCTGAACGGGATATGCGACGACCTGGGGATGGAATACGCCGGCCAGTATTCCCCGTACATGTTCGATCTGATGAAGGCGCCGGAGCGCGAGCGGCTCATGGGCTTCGCGCGGGGCTTTTTTGAATCCATCGCCGGGAGGCGCAGCTTCCCGCGGAGGACCGCGCCGCTGGTCGTGAATACTTCCGCCTACAAGCCAGGGAAGCTCGTCCAGCAGGTCAAGGCCGGCGGCAGGCGCGTCCTCATTCTCACCGACGAGACCAGCGCATCGAGCTCCCTCGCGCGCATGACCGAACGCATCAAGGCGCTATTCGGGGACGCGGCCGAAAAGTTCAACATCAACGACCTCGAGATGAAGGGCGCCTGCCTGGGCTGCATCCGGTGCGGGTATGACGGCGACTGCGCGTACGCGGGAAAGGACGGGTACATCGACTTCTTCAACGAGAAGGTCAAGGGAGCGGACATGCTCATCTTCTGCGGTACCATCCGCGACCGCTACCTGTCGGCGCGCTGGAAGACGTTCATAGACCGCTCGTTCTTCAACAACCACCAGCCCTTCCTTCGCGGAAAGCAGATGGGCTACTGCGTCTCCGGTCCCGCGGGACAGATGGACTACCTGGGCGAGGTGTTCGAGGCCCACGCCGAGATGATGCACGCGAACCTGGTGGACGTCGTGAGCGACGAGGGGGCCGACTCGAAGGCACTGGACAGGATTCTTTCCGATTTTGCCGGGCGGATGTGCGCCGCGGCCGACGCGGGGTACGTCCGTCCCAGGACATTCCTGGGAGTGGGCGGCACGAAGATCTTCAGGGACGAGATTTTCTCGCACATGCGCTTCCCCTTCCGCGCGGACCACGAGTACTACAAGAAGCACGGCATGTACGATTTCCCGCAGAAGAAGTTCAAGATGCGCGCCATCGGGACGGCAATGCTGTTGCTTGCGAAGGTCCCGCGCATACGCCGGGAGATATACAGGAAGCAGATCAAGCCCGGCATGGTGGCCCCGCTCAAGGCCGTGGTCGCGCGCTGACCGTGCATCCCGCGGAAGGCGCGGTCGGTCCTGCGCGCCTTCCCTCCCCCGCTCGGGGCGTTGTGCGGCAGCTTTTCGATCGGGACCCGCTGCTTGGCCCATGCGCCCCGTGAAACGGGAGTGCCGGGCCCCGTTCTTCCCGGACGCGCCGATTTCCGCCGTATGCTGATCGGCCCCCCGCCATTCTGGACATGTGGGGCTACCCGGATGGGCGGCGGGGACGGGGTCAGAGCACCTCGAAGCCCAGGAGCACGATGTCGTCGTCGATGCGCGCGGTGCCGCGGAACCGGTTTACGGCCTCGATCACCTCGTCCAGGGTTTCTCCGAGCGTGGCGCGCTTTGAGCGGCGGAAGAGCTCGAGCAGGTCGCCCTCGAAACCGATCATCTCCTTGCACTCGTTCTCCGTCTCGGGTATGCCGTCGGTGTAGAAGAATACCCTGTCGCCCTTCGCGAGCTGAACGGTCTTCTCCTCGTACACCGCCTGCTCGAACGCTCCGATGATGGTGCCGCGCGAGTCGAAGAGCTCCGCGCTCCCGTCGGCGCGCACGAGCATGGGGTACGGGTGGCCGCCATTGCAGAAAGTAAGCTGCGCGGTGCCGTCGTCGCGGAAGCTGAAGAGTCCGTAGATGCCCGTCAGGAAATAACTGGACATGTAGTCCTTGAGCTGGATGTTGAGCCTCTTGATGTACTCCGCGGGCGCGAAGGCATGCTTGCGGAATATGCGGTCGGTGGTGAATTTCACCAGGGCCACGAAGAGCGCGGCGGCGACCCCGTGCCCCGACACGTCCCCTATGAACACGCCCATCTCGTGGTCCCCGTAGGGAAGCACGGTGAAGTAATCACCGCCCACGTTGTCCAGGGGAATGTAGCGGTGCTCGATCGCGCAGCGCGGGAATACGGGGAGCTCCTTGTATAAAAGCGCACGCTGGGTGAGCTGGGCGAGCCTCATGTCCTTCTCCATCGCCTCGTTGCGCTCCCGCAGCTTCTCCTCGCTCACGCGCAGCGCCTGCTCCGCCTCCTTGCGCGCGGTCACGTCCTCCTTTACCGCGATGAAGTTGACGATATCCCCGTTCCCGTCCCTTATCGGTGAAATGGAGGCGAATTCCCAGTACAGGTCGCCGTTCTTCTTCCTGTTGTGAAACTCCCCGCGCCACTCTTTTCCGTCAAGGATCGTCTGCCAGAGGTTCCGGTAGAATTTAGCGTCCTGGCTCCCCGACTTGAGTATCCTGGGGTTTTTGCCCACGGATTCCTCCAGGGTGTAGCCGGTGAGCTCGGTGAACTTGGGATTGACGTATTCGATGACGCCGTTGCTGTCGGTGATCACGACCGTCGCGGGGCTCTGCTCGATCGCGCGGGAAAGTTTCCTGAGGGTGAGCTCGCGCTCTTTCTGTTCGGTAATGTCGACGAGGAACCCGTCCATGCGGTAGGCGTCCGACCCGGCAACGCCGATTACGGTGCAGGTGTTCACGACCCAGCGCACGGCGCCGTCTCTGCAAACGATGCGGTGCTCGACGGCGACCGGCTTGCCGGCACTCCGGATGGTTTTGAAAAAATCCGTTACGCGCTCGCGGTCCTTTTCGTGGATCATTGAGTACCACAGGTTGGGATCCGCGACCAGCTCTTCGGCCGAATAGCCGGTAATGCGCTCGGCCTGCGGGCTGTGATAGGCACGCTCGCTGCGGCCCTCGCGAACCGTTACGCTGTAGATGTATTCATTGACATTGTCAATTATGGACTTGAAGCCGTCGTCGCCCTGTGCGAACGCATTGGTGCTCATCCTTCCTTCCCCGCCGGCCTTTTGCGGGCCACGTGCCTGCGGAAATCACCATACCACGCATTCCGCGGGCGCGCAAAAGGTAAACCGTATTGTTATAAAAGATTGAGGGGAAGACCCGCGCGTATCACGACCACCCAGTCGTCGTGGAACTCGGTATCGCGCGGACGATAGCCGTCTATTCGGGAAAAACGGTGGTAACGCACGCGCGCCGAAAAGTCGATCCCCCCCGCGAGAGCGCCCACGGTTCCCCACGCCGCCCATCCCGAGTGGTACTTGCTCTCCGATTCGTTCGTATTGAGAACCTCGTTCCACAGGCCGCCCTTGAAGACACCCCCGCCCGCACCCAGGTACAAGCCGTCGGAGCCAATGTAGGGCTCGATGCCCGCCATGAACATGTAGTAGGCGGTCGCCGGAGGATCGAAGACACGATACTTGTAGTAGCCGATTAGCCCCTCGAGGCGCACGCCTCCTCCCGGACCGCCAATGTCCAGCTGGAGACCCAGGTCCCCCGTTATGAGTCCGTCGTCCCCCGCCTCCTTCATGAGCTCCCCGTCGGCTTCAAGGATCACGTCGAGCAAAAAGATCGTGAAGCTTGTACCGGACAGGCCAATAAACGGCTCCAGGGAAAGACCCGCCCGCGCGGGCGAGGCATACACGATCAAGGGGATGATTATCGCCGCGATAGTCGTTATGATTGATTTTTTCATGGTAATGCGAGCATGGCCGACAAGGTGAATAATATCAAGCATAAATCGCTCAGTCGTGTGAAACGTCCGAAACGTCGGCGATCACGACCATGTTCCTGCCGGCGCGCTTTGCGCGGTACAGCGCGAGGTCCGACGCCCGGATGAGCGAGGCCGAATCACGGCCGTTCCTGGGAAACATGGACACGCCTACGGAGAGCGTCGCCGTGATGATCTTCCCCTGGCTCAGTATGCGCAGAGCGGAAAAACGCTCGCGTATCGCCTCGGCGCGCTCCAGCACGATCTCCTCGCTGGCGCCGGGCATAATCACGAGGAACTCCTCGCCGCCGTAGCGGCAGGCGATATCGCTTCGCCGCGTGCTCTCCCGCATCAGGTCTCCCAGGCTCTGGAGAGTGAACCACGCACCGCCTGAAGGCGGTGGCTTCGTGTCCGGCTAAAGCCGGC
>CALMJO010000354.1 GCA_937864375.1 uncultured Spirochaetota bacterium | reverse complement strand
ATTGATGGCATATGCAGAGCCGTTTTAAAGAGGGGTTTAAAGAGGTACCCTAAATAATTTGTTGACAGGCGCAAAACTTTCAACCTACCGTAACCGGGAGGCCGGCGCCCGGTAGGGCCGCGCTTCGGCGCGCATCATAAGCCATAACCGGGGAAACAGATGAATCGTATTGCCGCCGCACTCATCGCGCTTTCAGTGTTCGTGTCGTGCTCGTCCTTCATCAAGAAGGAGGAACTGCCCCTGCTTCGCGAATACGAGAAGGGCGAATACGTCATGAAGCAGGACGTCAAGCATGGCGAGTACACCGCGGTCAAGGGGCAGGCGGTGAAGCTTCTCGTCGTGACGGGCTCCGAGCACCTTAAGATCTACGTATACCCTGCCGACAAGGAAGTGCTCAAGGCCGACCGGGTGCTCATCATCTATCTTTTCGAAGAGGATTTTCCCGACAGCTCGTTCAACGTGAAGACACTTGAGCAAAAGCTGTCAGGCGTCGTCGAGCCAAAGGCGCAGCAATAACATATACTACAGGAATGACCTATGTTTGAAGGAGCATATACCGCACTAATAACGCCGTTCAGGAACAACGCGATCGACTACGCGGCGGCCGAGCGGATCATCGAGATGCAGATCGCCGGGGGCATCGACGGGATCGTCCCCGTTGGGACCACCGGCGAATCGCCCACGGTTTCCTTTGAAGAGCACAAGGAATACGTTGGGCGCATCGTGAAGATGGTGCGCGGGCGCGTGAAGGTCGTTGCGGGCACGGGGTCCAACTCCACGAAGGAAGCGATCTACCTTTCCCAGGCGGCCCAGGACGACGGGGTCGACGGCGTCCTGCTGGTAAATCCCTATTACAACAAGCCCCCGCAGAGGGGCCTCATCGCGCATTTCGAAGCGGTCGCGAAGTCCATCAAGATACCCGTGATCCTCTATAACATACCGGGGCGGACCGGAATAAATTTCCTGCCGGAAAGCGTGAAGGAGCTCATCGAAAGGGTCCCCAACATAGCGGCCATAAAGGAGGCCTCGGGCGACATCGCGCAGATGATGCGCGTCATTGAGCTCTGCGGCGACCGGCTTACGCTCCTCTCCGGCGACGATAACCTGCTTTTACCCGTACTCGCGATCGGGGGTAAGGGAGTGGTGTCGGTCATAACGAACGTGCTCCCGGCGGACGTGAAGAAGGTCATCACGCTCCATAACGAGGGGAAGATCGCCGATGCGCGCGCCGCATTTTACCGGCTTCTCCCGCTGTGCCGCGCCATGTTCTATGAAACCAATCCCATACCCGTCAAGGCGGCGATGGAGATGCTCGGGTATTGTTCGCCCGAGGTGCGGCTCCCGCTGGAGCCGCTCTCCGCGGAGTATCGCGAAAAGCTCAAGCTTGCACTTAAAGAATTCGGGGTCAGCCTATGAAGATAGGCGTATGCGGCGCGGGCGGACGCATGGGCAGGGCGATCATGCGCCTTGCCTTGGGGCGCGGGCACGCCATCGGCGCGGCCTTCGAGCATGCCTCCTCCCCCCTCATCGGAACCGATGCCGCGGTCCTCGCGGGGGCCGCTCCCTCGGGAACCCTCATCGCACCGTTTAACAGTACGCTTCTCGCGCAGGCCGACGTGATCATCGATTTCACCGCGCCCGCGGCGACCATGGAAATCCTTCCCGCGGTCGCTGCCGCGGGCAAGCCCGTGGTGATCGGAACCACGGGGCTTACGGCGGAACAGCGGGCGGAGGTGACGCGATTCGCCGCAACGATCCCGGTGCTCCTCTCCCCGAACATGTCGCTTGGGGTGAACATGCTGTTCAAGCTCACCCAGGTCGCGGCGGAGGCCCTGCAGGAAGGTTTCGACGTCGAGGTGTTCGAGGCGCATCACCGCCTCAAGAAGGACGCGCCCTCCGGCACCGCGCTCAGGCTTATAGAAATAATCAAACAATCGTCCGCCCCGCTCAGGGACGCCCCCGAGATATACGACAGGGCCGCCCGCGTGGGCGAGCGCTCCAATGCCGAGGTGGGCGTGCAGGTGCTTCGCGGGGGCGATATCGTGGGCGAGCATACCGTGTTTTTCGTCGGAATGGGGGAGCGCATCGAGCTCACCCATCGGGCCACTGACCGCGATATCCTGGCCAAGGGCGCGGTGGCGGCGTCTGAATTCCTGGCCGGCAAAAAGCCTGGAATGTACTCGATGTTCGACGTGCTGGGAATCAGCTAGGCGACATGGAAGAGAAAAAAGAGGAAAAGAAAGACCTCCGGGAGTTCAACGAGAACCCCTACAATCCCGAGCGTAAAAAGCCCGAGGACCTCGTCCGCATCTTCTACATTCACAACGTTCCCATAATCCCGGTCGTCTCCCGGCGCGGCGGGCTCCTTGGCGTGATACGCAAGGAAGACGTGGTGAGCGAGCTTTCCGACATCGAGCGCACGAAGGACCAGCGCGTCGACAAGTTCATTTCCAAGCTCGCGAAAAAGATGACCCTGGACGAGCTCCTGCCCTACGTTGCGGCGTGCAGGGAATTCGTGGCAGTGAGCATCTTCGGGGAGGTGGAGGGCAGGTGGTCGCGCCTTGAGCTGCTCTCCGCCTGCGAATCGCCCCAGAAGCCCCGGAACGTCGAAAACGACATAGAAAAGCAGAAGGAACTCCAGGCCATGGAATGGATGATCTACATGATCCTGGAGCACGTTCCCCGCGCGTTGTACGCTATAAACCAGAAGGGCAGGACCATATTCTATAATCACCACTTCGAGGAACTGTACAAGGCGCGCAAGAAGGGAGAAGTGGACGCCGGGATCGTCGAGGAAGCGCTGCGTAACACGGACAAAAACGAATTCTATTCCAACGCCAGGAAGGGAGACGGCATCTTCTTCTTCAATAAGGACCTCAAGATCTATTATGAAAAGGTCCCCATGCTGAGCAATAAGAAAACCGTCGGATTCCTCATCTACTGCAGCAGCCATCTCAATGAATCAGTGCCCCAAAAACCGCGTAAAAGAAAAAAGTGAATATTTTTGTTGACGAAATCCAACGATAAAGTATAATGTATTCATACGGTTAGAGATGCAGGAACGCCTCCTTTCCTCGATCATTGTTGCTACAGTAAGCCTTTTTTCTTGCCAGGACGCAGGTTATGCAGGTTGCCGAAAAGTGCGTCAAATGAAGGCTTAAGATAATACCGAAGTGTTATATATACTATAAACTTCCTAATAAAAAATGTAATCCTGCAGGTGTCCGGTAGATGAATGAAACCAAAGGGCGCTTTTCATATCAGCCCGCAGAAAAATGATGTTATGTCGTGTCATTTGGGCGCGATTACAATCCTGAAAAGTAATTTTTCCATATCAGCGTATAAGGGTGGTTTATGGCACGAATGAACGGAGCCTCCCGTTCCGAACGGGGACAGACGGCAAATTCCGATGAGGAAAGGAAGAGCTTTCCCCAGGCGGAGGGCAAGCCGCCGGTGAGCAACGGCAACGGCAAGAAGCCGGGGCAGGCGGAGAATCGCCTGGACCTCGCGGACCTGAAAACGAAGACGATCAACGAGCTGCTCCAGCTGGCGAAAGGGATGGGGCTCGAAGGAGTTTCGGGCCTCAAGAAGCAGGACCTCATTTTCGAGGTGCTCAAGACCCAGACCGAGCGCAACGGACTCATCTTTTCGAGCGGCGTGCTCGAAATCCTGAGCGACGGCTACGGGTTTCTCCGGTCGCCCAACTATAACTACCTGCCCGGTCCGGACGACATATACGTTTCTCCTTCCCAGATCAGGCTTTTTGGGCTCAGGACCGGCGATACCGTTACCGGCCAGATACGCCCCCCCAAGGACAACGAGCGCTTTTTCGCCCTGTTGCGCATAGAGGCCGTCAACTTCGAGGATCCCGAAAATCTGCAAAGGCGCACCCTGTTCGACAATCTGACCCCTCTTTATCCCCAGGAGCGGATCAGCCTGGAAACGGTCACCGAGAACGTGGACATGCGGGTCGTGAACATCATGACCCCCATCGGCAAGGGCCAGCGCGCGCTCATCGTGGCGCCGCCGCGTACCGGTAAAACCATTCTTTTACAAAAGATCGCCAATTCCATCACCACGAACCATCCGGAGGTCTTCCTGATCGTGCTCCTCATCGACGAGCGCCCGGAGGAGGTCACCGACATGCAGCGCACGGTGAACGGCGAGGTCATCTCGTCCACCTTCGACGAGCCGGCATCCAGGCACGTCCAGGTGACCGAAATGGTGCTGGAAAAGGCGAAGAGGCTCGTCGAGCACAAGAAGGACGTCGTGATACTCCTTGACTCGATCACCAGGCTCGCGCGCGCCTACAACCAGGTGGTGCCCACCAGCGGCAAGATCCTGTCGGGCGGCGTGGACTCCAACGCGCTTCACAAGCCCAAGCGCTTCTTTGGCGCGGCGCGCAACATCGAGGAGGGCGGCAGCCTTACCATACTGGGCACCGCGCTCGTGGATACCGGCAGCCGGATGGACGAGGTCATCTTCGAGGAGTTCAAGGGGACCGGTAACTGCGAAATTCATCTTGACAGAAAACTGTCGGATCGCCGAATATACCCGTCGATCGATATCAACAAGTCGGGCACCAGGAAAGAGGAGCTTCTTCTTGACGACGAGGAGCTCAGCAAGCTGTGGGTGCTGCGCAAGGTGATATCGGCGATGAGCCCCACCGAGGCCATGGAGCTGCTGGTGGAAAAGATGAAGGCAACCAAGAATAACAGGGCCTTTTTCAAGGCCATGAATGCGTAATGAGGAGAAGACAATGAAGCCGGACATCCATCCCGAATATGTTGCGACCGTGGTCAAGTGCGCCTGCGGGAACGAAATCCCCACCAGGTCCACGGTAAAAGACATGCACGTGGAAATCTGCTCGAACTGCCACCCCTTCTACACCAAGAAGCAGAAGATAGTCGACAGCGCAGGCCGCGTGGAGAAATTCAAGAAGAAGTACAACATCAAGTAGCTCCTTTCTTTATCAGCATGAAAAAGGCCCGGGGCTTCCCGGGCCTTTTATATTCCCTTCGACTTTAATGTGTAGATATTACCCAGTAAATTATGAAACATCTGTGTAATAGTTATACACTTTATGATAAATAGGGAAAGATATATATTAGCAATACTATACTCCCCTGGGAGCGTAAAATATGCGCAATAGCCCGGCTTCCCCAATAATGACGCTGCTATTTCCTGAGCTATTGTTACTGCGCACAGTTATGCGAAATGTTGGTTTTTAAATGCACAAGATAAGAAATTTTGTTTCGATTAATCATTGAATGGTCAGGCCGAATCACCGATTATAAGGGTCAACCCTGCTTCTATTAATTTGAAAAACCCGATTAAATTTTTTCCCTCCAGATCTCAATTGGCATGAATCATGCTTTGTTATAAATGTTACCCTGGGAGGGATCATGAAAAGCGGTGATGATTTCAATGAAATCTGTATCAGCCAGTATTTTCAGTCCATAAAGCCCATAAAGCTGTTGACCCCCGAGCAGGAGGTCGAGCTTGCAAAGGCAAAATGCAAAGGTGATGATGATGCGAAGGAACACCTCATCAATGCGAATTTGCGCCTGGTGGTAAAAATCGCGAAAAACTATACGAGCTTCGAGCCCTCGCTGATCGACCTTATCCAGGAGGGAAACCTGGGGCTCATTCGAGCCGCCGAGAAGTTCGATTACAAGATGGGATGCAGGTTTTCCACGTACGCGTCGTACTGGATCAAGCATTACATCACGAGGTTCATAGCCAAACGGAGCAGGGCAATCCGCATTCCCATCCGCAAGGGCGATTTATTCAAGAAGATCAAGAAGGCCCAGGAAGCGCTCACGAGCGACATGGGGAAAGAGCCCACCTGCAGGGAGATTGCCGACCTGCTGGGAATCGACGAAAACATCGTGTCCGACATCATGGAAGTCTTTCAGCCCACGGTGTCGCTGGAACAGCCGCTGAACGACGACGAGTTCAACCTGTACGAGGTGGTGAGCGACGAAAAGTACCAGGCCCCCGATTCGGGAGTGTACAAGTGGGACCTTCACACGGAGCTCGAGGAAGCGATGAACTCCCTGATGGAGAACGAGCGCAGGATACTCAGGATGCGCTTCGGGTTCGATGATGAAAATCCGGTCACCCTCAAGGAGGTGGGCGCGGAGTTTGGAATATCGGCGGAGACCGTCCGCCAGATTGAATCACGGGCGATGAGCAAGATACGGTCGAGATTCGCCCACCTGCAGAATTACCTGCAGTGAAGCTTTAATACCTCCACGTTTTGATTAAATTCCGCTTTTAGGAGGACTCCCCGTCCTCCTTCTTTTTGTGCGCCCGGCACGGGCGCACGCTAGGTGGTGAAAGTCCACTACGGAGGT
>CALMJO010000353.1 GCA_937864375.1 uncultured Spirochaetota bacterium | reverse complement strand
GTATAAGATCGGTGCTGCCGGCGATGCCCGTCATCTGGAGCGCGGATTCACGAAGGATCTGCTTCATCTGCCCGCGCTCGACGACTTCAAAGGAAAGCGAGTGTACAAGCTCGTTGCGGATCGTCTCGCTCAGGAGTTCCGCCTCCTTTTCAGTGAGGTCGCCCTTGGGAACGAAATCCATGATTGCGATCTTGATGCTCTTTTTCTCTTCCTGGATCTGGCCCCGTACAGGGAATGCCACGAGCATGAGGCCGGCCAGAAAGGTCAAGAAGGTGCGTTTCATAGTTTATCCCGCCTTTTTTGAAAACTCATCATCTCTATCCGGACTATGTTTTTCTCGTGCGATTGTCCCTGCCGTCAATCTCGGCTGCAACGGTACGCAAGGGTTCTAATTGAATTAGTGAGTCCGGTGACGGACCCTACCATGGAGGAAGGAGCATTGTCTCGTAATCCGCTGTCCGGACAGAAAATGTCCATGCATTATTACCGATTTTTCTGCTGAGACGACGGGCGGCATGGCATGGACGGCGTGCGGTGGTAATGAAGCGGGGGGACGTCAGTTCTTCCCGGCCCGGTAGCCGGTGGGCGTCATCCCCATGATTTTCAGGAAGGCGCGATTGAAGGTGCGCAGGTTCTCGAAACCCACCTCGAAGGCTATGTGCAGGACGGTATCGTCGCTCTCCTCCATCCTCCGCACCGCCTCGCGGACCCTCGTCTCGTTTATGAAATCCGGGATCTTCTTCCCGTACAGCCGGTTGAACGCCCTGGATAGATGGTCCGGGCTCATGTCCACCGCTACCGCGAGTCCCTCGCGGGAGATGTCCAATCGGAAGTTCGCGCGTATGAACTCTTCCACCGCGCGTACCTTCTCCTCCGCGCCGTGGCTTACGGTGCGCTTTCCGCAGGCCTGTTCGTGGAGCCGCGCATACAGCTCCCTGTTCGAACGCTCCAGCCTTTCGCGCAGCGACTTCATCTTCATCTGAACCGCGATGCGGGCCTTCAGTTCCCTCGCGCTGAAAGGCTTGACGATATAGTCCATCGCTCCCGAGGAAAAACCCTCCATCTTCATCTCCATGTCGGCCCGCGCGGTCAGCATGATGACGGGGATGCCCGCGAATCGGTCATCATCGCCGAGCTTCCGTGCCAGCTCGATCCCGCCCATCTCCGGCATCATCACGTCGGTGAGGATGAGATCGGGCGGCTCCTTCATCGCGTCCAGAAGGCCCAGCGCCTCGGCGCCGTTCACGGCCTCGATCACCGAGTATTCGACTCCCAGGATTCTCCCTATCAGTCCCCTCATGTCGGCGTGGTCCTCGACGACGAGGATCGAGTACTCCGCATCTTCCGCGCCCCGCGTCGATTCCCGTGCCGCCTCCCCCTCCGGACCGGGGCGAGGCAGCGAGGCCGCGAACGGCAGCCGCTCCGTTTCACCTGCAAACTCCACGTCGGCCCTTCCCTCGAAATGCTCCCTTCCCTTGTGAAGGGTCACCGTGAACCGCGCACCGTGGTTGTCGGGGTGCGATTTTTCATCAAGGCTCACCACATGCACGGCGCCGTCGTGGAGCTCGGTGAATTCCCGCACCAGCGCGAGACCTATTCCGGTGCCGCCGAAGCGCTTCTCGTTCGACTGGTCCACCTGTACGAAGCGGTCGAATATTCCCTCCAGGTGATCGTGCGCAATTCCCGGCCCATTGTCCTCGACGGTTATCATGCACGCGCGCGCGGCCTCCTCCACGCTGACGGTGACCAGGCCCCCGTCGCCCGTGAACTTCATGGAGTTCGAAAGGAGGGTGTCCACGACCTGGCCTATCCTCCTCGCGTCGGCCCAGACATGCACGGGATTCGCGGGATTGATCACCCTGACCATGATCCCGCGCGCCCTGCATGCAGCCTCGATCATGTCGACGTGCGTCCCGACCAGGGACACCGCGTCAACCCGCTCCACGAGCAGCTTCATCCGCCCGGCGTCTATCCGGGAGAGGTCGAGCAGGTCGTTGATCAGCGAGAGCAGCTTCCGGGCGTTCCTCCGGATGGATTCAAGCGCCGTCCTGTCCAATCCGCCCCCATCGCCATCGAGGGCCGTTTCGACCGGCGCGGTGATCAGCGTGAGCGGCGTGCGCAACTCGTGCGAAATGGTGGCGAAGAACCGCGACTTCGCCCTGTCCAGCTCGGCGAGCTTTCTGTTCGCCTCGCTCAGCTTCCTCGTGCGCGCCTCTACGCGCAGCTCGAGCGTTTCGGTCGCCTCTTGCCGGATCTTGAGCGCGCTGTTTTTTATCGCCTCGTTTTCCTTCCTGATCACGCTCACCCTGTCACCCAGCGCAAAGGACATCAGGGTGACCTGAAGGGCTGATCCGGCCAGGAGGAGATATTTCGACAGCAGCAATCCGGTCACGAGTCCCAGGTCCGCGATCGGGACGAGAAGAACCACTACAAGAAAGGCGAGCCAGGCGAAGACGAAGAACCAGGCCGGCGTGTACCTTTTCCACAGCGCATACGATCCCGCCAGGATGGCGAGCACGGTCGACACCATGGCCAGCGCCGTAGCGAGTATCATCAGGGGCTGGTAGGCAAGGAAAAAGCTCCCGGCAGCCCCGCAGCCCGTGAGCAGCGCGAGCGCTTTCAGGATCACATTAATCCGGGGCATGGTCTTCGCGGTATGCAGAAACAGGACCAGGAACGCCAGAGTGCCCAGGATGGCGATATATAAAAAAGTAAGGCTGAGCGTGTTCGCGAGAATCGGGCGCTCCGGAAGAACATGGGTGTAGAACAGTCCCGTCCTCGTGAAGAGCCAGAGTCCCGTTCCCAGCATGTGGAAGACGTACGCGAGGTAGGCCCGGTCGCGGATGAAAAAAAACATGAACAGGTGATACGCGCACATCATCAGCATCACACCGAAGTAGGAGCCGAATATGAATTTCTCTATCCCGTTCCGGACGAGAAAAGCGGGGGGCATCCAGGCCGTCAGGAATACCTGCATTGAGCCCTCCGTCTCGATCCTCAGGTAATAGGTGCGCACCGCGTTTACAGAAAGCTGGATGGGGAAGAGCGGCCTGTCGTTCAGGGCGGCATTTTCGCCCTTTGGCACGTGGTCGCCCTGCAGCAGCGTATCGAACCCGCCGCCGTCCCGGGGAATATAGAGCGTTGCATGGTCGATCGGGGGATAATCGAGCTCTATCAGCAGGTACAACGGGCGGGGAAGCGCGTTGCGCATGGAAAACCGGACCCACATGGCAGACCTTGTGTATCCGAACCGCGGCATGTCCATCCCCACGGGTCGGAAGCGCGAATCATACGCAGGCGAATTCACTTCATCGATACCGAGATTTTTCTCCGCGTCTTCGATCACTTCCATATGCCGCCCTAGAGGAAAATCGCCCCTCTCCCCCGTTATGACGACAGGAGGGAGTCCGTCGCCACGAACGGGGGAAGCGGAAATGGCGAGCGTGGAGGCCGCGATCGCAAGGATCGCAAGCCCGGTCAGTATATTTTTGTTCTGCATATCGACCTTGTCTCCCTGGCGAGAGATGCAGGATTCGACACATTTGTATTTATAAACGGGCCTGGTACGACGCACCGCTGCAAAGGATCACCGGGACGATTATCTACGCCAGCCATCCCTCCACACGGTCAGTATAGATCCCGGAAATTTTGGCGCAAGCAAATAATTTCTCTCACGCCTCAATCGTCTTCCACCTCCGCCCCGCTGTTCATTGCAAAGTACATCAC
>CALMJO010000352.1 GCA_937864375.1 uncultured Spirochaetota bacterium | reverse complement strand
GCTACATGGCACGAAGGGATATGTCGTTATGCGACATCGCACTCCTGCTTGGGTTTTCGGAGCAGAGCGCGTTCAACCGGGCATTCAGGAAATGGACGGGACTGGCGCCCGGAGAATTCCGTAAAAGGGGCGGGAGTGCGCACGATGAATGAGAACGCAATTTCTCAATGAAAGCGTTTCCCGCCGGCGCTTTTCAAGGGGGATGACGAGATAAAGGCAAACGGCGATTGAAGAGATAAAGACAAAGTCATGGCTGGCTTGATGAAAGAGCGAATTCAGTCCCGGAAGAAGTCAAACCTGATGCCTTTATCCCCCTATCTCTTCAATCCCCCCATCCCCCTTGAAAGGCGCACCCGCTTCAGGCTTCCTTTCACAGGTTTATTCTATACGACGCATGCCGCACCCGGCTCAGCGCAGCTTTTCGAATATGACCGCCTCGAACGGCGCGAGCGTGAAGCGGAGGCTCGCATATACCTCGCCCCGGGTGCTGCGCGTGGAGAAGATCACCTTCCACATGGAATCGTCTTCCACCTGGACGCTGCGCGGCTTCGCGCCGAAGTTGAGCGCCACGAAGCATTCCTGCTCACTGAAGATTCTATAGTAGGCCATCACGCCGCGCGGCAGGTCCTCGGCGGCGATCCACGCGCCCCTGTTGAGCGCGGGCTTTTCCCTGCGAAGCCGGAGAAGCTCCCGGTAGAACGAAAGCATGGACCCGGGGTCGCGCGATTCCCGTTCCACGTTCACCTCGTGGAAATCCCTTCCAAGGGGAAGCCAGGGAGTTCCGGTCGAAAAACCGGCGTGATCGGCGTCCGACCATTGCATGGGCGTGCGCTCGGGATCACGCCCGTTGTTGAAGGGCCAGTATTTCACACCGACTGGGTCCTTCAGCTCACGCCTGCGGACCTTCCCGTCGCGCATGCCGATCTCCTCCCCGTAGTAGATGAAGGGCGTGCCGCGCAGGGTGAGAAGCATCACCGCCGCAACGCGCGCGCGCGCCAGGGCATCCTTCCCCCGCCCCAGGCGGCTGAGACTGCGCGGCTGATCATGATTTGAGAGCACCCAGCAGGGCCAGCCGCGCGGGGGAACATGCGCGTCGTACATGCTCACGCGCTCCTGGAATGCGCGCGCGTCCCACGGGGTGAATATGAGCGAGAAATCGAACGCGAGGTGGAGCTCGTCGGTCCCGTCGCCCAGGTAGCTCGCCGAAAGCACGGGGTCTCCCGGCTTCTCCGCGAAGACCTCTCCCACGGACATTCGGGAATCGTAGCGGTCCAGGAGCTTCCGGAATTCCCGGACGATGTCGTGCGTCTCGGGGCGATTGCGGTCGTAGATGTGCTTCTGCATGTCGTAGGGACGCGGGTGCTCGCCAATCGTAAAGGGATTGCTGCGAAGCTTGTCGTCCTTGATGAACCAGTTCACCACGTCGAGCCTGAAGCCGTCCACGCCCCGGTCCAGCCAGAATTTCACCTCGCCCCACATCGCCTTCCTGAGCGCGGGATTGCGCCAGTTCACGTCGGGCTGTTCTTTCAGGAAAGAATGCAGGTAGTACTGGCCGGTCGCCTCATCCCATTCCCAGGCGCGCCCGCCAAAGGAGGCCATCCAGTTGTTTGGCGGCTTGCCGTTAATGCCGTCGTGCCAGATGTACCAGTCGCGCTTCGGGCTCGTTCGCGACGAGCGCGATTCGACGAACCAGGGGTGCAGGTGCGAGGTGTGGTTGAGCACCAGGTCCATGATCACGCGTATGCCGCGCCGGTGGGCTTCCCTGATGAAGCGGTCGAACTCTGCGGGCGTGCCAAAGATGGGCTCTATCCCCCGGTAGTCCGAGATGTCGTATCCGAAGTCGTGCATGGGCGAGCTGTTGATGGGCGAGAGCCACACGGCATCCACACCCAGGTCGCGGATGTAATCGAGCTTCCCGGTGATGCCGGCTATATCGCCGATCCCGTCGCCGTTGGAATCCATGAAGCTGCGGGGGTATATCTGGTAGATCACGCCGTGCTTCCACCATACCCATGCCTCATTTTTTTTCACGGTCGCGGATCTTTTCCTGTGCGGCATAACGCCTCCTCGTTGGGCGGGGCCAGGCACGTCTGGCAGGGCCAGACTCGTCGGGCTCCTACGGTGCGGGGACCGTGGATGATGCTATGCATGCGCACCGGCGCTGGCAAGTGAAAATTGGAATTGACGAAACGGGAATGGCATGCCAGGCAATGCAGGTCACCCACATCCGGGAGGAGCGATCAGCATGAAAAAGACATTCGACCGCGCGCTTTCACGCAGGGACTTCCTGCGGTTCACCGGGACGCTCGCCGCGTTCGCGGCCGTGTCCGGGGCGCCGGGGTGCACCTCTCTCCCGGCAAAGCCGCTCCCCAGGATCGACTATGGCCGCGGCATCGCGCTCACCAACTGCAATGCGATCGACACCGCCCTGGGCAAAGTCATCCCGAACACGACCCTGCTGGTGCGCGGGGATACCATCGCGGCAATCCATGACCGCGGCGAGATCGACCTGTCGCGCATAACGGTCATCGACGCCGGCGGACGCTACGTCACGCCCGGCCTCGTGGACGCCCACTGCCACACGACCGCCTCCCCTGTCTTTTCCATGAGCGCGCTCGACATGTTCAAGCACACCGTAATGCAGAAGCGCCACTTTCTCGCCTCGATCGAATCGGGCGTCACCACGGTGCGGGACATGGGCTCCTTCCCGCCCCTCCTGCACGGGTACATGAAGGATATCGAGAGCGGGGCGCTCACGGGCCCCCGCGTCGTTCACTGCAACTCGATCCTCAACATCGCCGGGAGCCACCCGGACATACCCGTCACCGAGGTGTCGATCTTCGCGAAGCCGGCGTCCCTCTTCATAGGCATGATGATGACCAACTTCGAAACCACGGAGGAGCTGAGGCGCGTGATCGCGGAGAACGCGAAGGGCGCCTCGTTCATCAAGCTCACGGTGGACAACAGATCGATCTTCCCGCGCGGCGGAACCATTCCTGCGTACACCGACGAGCAGCTCGCGATCATCTTCGACTACGCCGCGCACAACAACCTCCCGATCGCCTGTCACCACCATCGGAAATGGGGGCTTGACCGCATGCTGAACTACCCGGTGCACTCCATGGAACACACCCTCTGCGACGCCGACCTCACCGACGCCCAGATCGACGCACTCGTGAAAAAGAAAATCGCGGTCGTCCCCACGCTCACGGTAGGACAGAGCTATCTCTTCGACGAGGCGTACGGGAAGGTCCCTGACGAGTTCGCGACCGACGCCGTGCGCGCCGAGGTGAGGGAGCGTCGCGAGTACCTGCGTACCATGGCCGCTCGGCACTGCGACCCCGACCTGCATGCGTCCAACATGGACATGCTTAAAAATTACCGCTATCCCGGCATCGAGAAGCTCTGGGAGAACAGGATATTCCTCGTGGACCCGGCCGTCTACTTTGGCCTCGTGATGCACGGGTACGGGAACGTGAAGCGGATGCACGACGCGGGCGTCCGCCTGGGCGTGGGGATCGACGCCGGCATGCCCTTCTGCTACTTTGGCGGCTACTACCGCGAGCTCGAGATACTCTCCCGCGCGGGGCTCACCAACGCGGACATCCTGCGATGCGCGACCGTGAATGGCGCGAAGATACTGCGCCTGGAAGACAGGATCGGCACGCTCACCGAGGGGAAGTACGCGGATCTCGTGATCTTCGACAAAAACCCGCTGGACGACAT
>CALMJO010000351.1 GCA_937864375.1 uncultured Spirochaetota bacterium | reverse complement strand
ACGTTGACTCGCCAGTAGTCCCGCCGGTCGCGCACCCACATCTTCACCAGCGCCGCCGTGTGGATCACCGCGTCCGCGCCGCGCACCGCGTCGCGCAGTGCGGCGGCCTCGCGCAGGTCGCCGATCACGACCTCGCAGCCCGCAGCCTGGGGGTCCAGATCGAACCGCGCCGCATCGCGCACCAGCACGCGAAACGGCATCCCCCGCGCCGCCAATGCGCGCGCGCACTTCATCCGAAAGCAGTCCCAGCTCCTTTGCCGTTTTCCCGATCGCTTCCGCGCGCGAGATGCCCAGCACCCGTTCGAAGGACCGGTTCACTTCGATGTAACGCCCATCTGCAACGCTGCTGATCCCGATTATGGATGGGCTGTTCTGGAACGCCTTGGAGAATTTTTCCTCGGAGATTTTAAGGTCTTCCTGGGCCCGGTTCAGCTCCTCGCATTGCCGCTCGAACTCCTCGTTCGTGGCCTCCAGTTCCTCGACGGTCGCGGTGAGCTCCTCGTTCGTGGCCTCCAGTTCCTCGTTTTTCCGGGTCACCAGCGATTCCGCGCGCCTGCGCTCCGCCATTTCCGACTGGAGCTCGTTTTTCATCGTGTTGATCCTGTCGGCCAGTGCGAACGAGAACAGGAGGAAGTGAAATGCCGCCGCCACGTCTATGAACGCCGTGGTGAGCGGCGTATAGGGGAGGGCATCCATGGCGAGCAGGCCGCGCTCCGCGGCACCCGCAATAAGAAACACCCAGGCGATGAGATAGTATCGCGCCGCGCGAAGCCCGCGCACCGCCGCCGCTATCGCGGTCGCGAACTCCAGCCCCGCGGAAAGAAACGTATGATTCACCGCGTAGGGGGTCATGCGCGCGGGAAACACGAGCGTGAGCGCGGCCATCGCCGCCCCGGCCCAGATGCACACGGCGAGCAGCTTATCGAAGACGGGGAGACGGGTCCGCGTGTCAAGAAATTTCCTGGTGAACACAATGCAGAAGATATTGGTAAGGAACATGCCCAGCCCCGTCTGGTTGATCACCGGGAAGTCGGGCCACAGGAAGCGGAAGCCGAGCCCGCTTACCGTAAGGTAGAAAAAAACGTAGGAGAGGAGATACAGTATATAGTATACGTACACCCGCTCCCGCATGGAGAACATGATGAAGAGATTGTACAGGCCAAGGACGATGAGCAGCCCCAGCACGAGGCCCTTCAGCAGTGCGTCGATCACGAGGTTCGAGTAGAGCTTCGCCTCCTTCCAGATGGTGATGGGAAACACCGCGGAAGTCGAAGTCTGGAACCTCAGGTAGTATTCCGCCGTCCCCGGCCCCTGCACGATGCCAAAGACGAAGTTCTCGTGCTTGAATTCCCTGTCGCGGTAAGGCCGCAGGTCGCCCGCTTTCCTGGAAATCCAGCCGCCCGGCATGGGCTGGTACAGCGTGATATCGTCAAGCTGGGGATAGGCGATCTCAAGGAAGAAAGAGGCGTCGCGGTCGAGCGCATTGGCGACGGTGAACCTCATCCAGACGACCGATGTGCTTACGCCAAAATTGAGGATGTTGCGCGTGGATGGAACGAAAGTCCTCGCAAAACCGGGGTCCCTCACATCTTCGAAGGTGAGCGATCCGCGTGGGTCTTCCAGGTAGTCAATATATTTCCCGGCGACGCAGGATTTGAAGCTCCTGTCGATTACGATGGCGCGCATGGGATCGGCGTACACGGGACGGAGCGCGCACAGCATGAGCGCGATTCCCAGGAGCGCCCTTCGTATGTTCATGATTTACCGGCCATGCATGTATCCGTTATCCCATTCGGAAAGTCTAGCATGCGCGCGCGGCCACTTCAAGATTATTTTGGCGGGCCCGCACCGGGACCATGCGCGCGGCCGGCACGCACGGGCCCTATATCGCGAAATCGGCGGCCCCGCCGCCCTTCCTTTTTTTCCTGAGCTTCACGATCAGGTCCTGAAGGGTGAACGTGTCCAGGAATTCCAGCAGGAGCGCGCTCATCTCGTGCCACACGTCCCTGGTGACGCACTCGCCCGAGCGGGCGCACACCTCCGGGCTCCTGACGCAGTCGACGAGCGAGAGGTCGCCCTCGAGCGGCTCGACGATCTCGCGCAGCGTGATCTGCGAGGCGGGCCTGCTCAGGAGATAGCCGCCGTGCGCGCCGCGGAACGTGGTGACGAGCCCCTTCGCCTTGAGGGGGATGATGATCTGGCTCAGGTACTTTTCCGAAATCTCCTGGGAGCGCGCGATGTCCTTGAGAAACACGGGGTCCTTCCTGTCGCTCGTGGCGAGCGAGAGCATGAGACGAACGCCGTAGCGCGAGCGGGTTGACAGCCTCATAACGGTTCCTCCGGGGATTCGTATATAACTAAATACCTGGCATCAATAGACGTGCATTCATGACCACCAGGCGTGGTCATATACTATTTAAATGCTAGTATTTGTCAACCGGAAATGAATAAATAGTTATATACGGTTTTTTGGGGGGGGCCGATCTGCGTACGGGTCGCGGATGTGCGCGCCCCTGAGGGGTAAGCCCTGCGGCAACCCGTTGAAAGCTTCCTCGCACGGACGCCCTTCATGGGAGATGACGAGATAACGACAAAGGCGATTGATGCGATAAAGGCGGGGATTTAGTTAATAAGTTTACAGCCCTGTCATTTGGTCTGCATGAAGAAATCATTTCAGCGTCAATGCGTACAATATTTCTCACCCCGAAAGACCAGTATCGAAATGACGGAGGAGGAAATCCAAAGCCTTTATCCCCCTCATCTCTTCAATCCCCATATCCCCCTTGAGAGGCGTACCCGCAGAGAAGCTTAGCCGTCTCGCACATGCGCACGGCGTACGCCCACTCGTTGTCGAACCATGCAAGGAGCTTCACCAGGCGCCGGCCGCTCACCCGCGTGAGCGGGGCGTCGATCACCGCGGACCGGTCGTCGCGGTGGAAATCGCACGAGACGAGCGGCTCCACGCTCACTCCAAGGATTCCCCGGAGGGCGCCGCGCGACGCCTCGTCAAGGACGCGGTTTACCCCTTCAGCCGTCACGGATGACCGGACCATGAGCGTGATGTCCATGGCCGACACGTTCACGGAGGGAACGCGCACCGCGATGGCCTCGATCCTTCCCTCAAGCCCTGGCAGGACGCGCGCGATCCCCGACCCAAGGTGCGTATCGACCGGGACCATGGAGCGCTCGGCGGCACGAGTACGACGCAGGTCGGCATGAAAGTAGGCGTCGTTCACGGGCTGATCGTGCATCGCGGCGTGGATGGTGGTGACCTGTCCGCATTCTATGACGTATGCGTCGTCGATCGTCTTCAATACCGGGACCAGGCAGTTCGAGGTGCAGGAGGCGTTCGAGACGATCCTGTCGGCCGGGGAGACGAGGTCGTGGTTCACGCCGCGCACGACCGTGCGGTCGACGTCGGCCGGGCCGGGGTACGAAAGGAGGACTCGTGGCGCGCCGGATGCGAGATGCTTCTCCGCGTGGTCCCGGGACAGGCACAGCCCCGTGCAGTCGAGCGCGAGATCTATCCCCATCTCCCCCCACGGGAGGCGGTCCATGCGCGGTTCGTTCAGGAGCGCAATCCGGTCCGTGCCGATCGCGAGGCGATCACCCTCCAGTGCCGCCTCGCGCGGAAAGCGCCCATGCACGGAATCGTATTTCGTGAGGTGGGCGCGCGCCTCGCTGCCCGCGATATCGTTGATCGCGACCACTTCCATGGCGTCCCGGAAGGCGCGCTCGTACAGCGCCCTGAGGACGGTGCGCCCGATTCTCCCGTACCCGTTGATCGCGATCCTGTAGGTCATAGTTCCGCCAATGTTCCTTACATGCGGTCCATCTATGCTCTCCGGCCGGCTTTGTCAAACATATCTGGTTTCCGGAGGCGCCTTTCGCGGGAGATGACGAGATAACGGCCAGCCCCCCCGGCCCCCCGGAGGGGGGCAATAGAATCCCGATACTCAGTGCGGTATTATCAAGCGCAGCCAGGAAAAATCTTGATAGCGCCTAACGCAACTTATTATTCTCAAACTTGCATGAGGATAAAAAATGACTTTGAATTACCGTTACTCTCTCCTTGCCCCCTCCGGAGGTGCGGGGGCTCAATCCCCACCTCACCCTTGAAAGGCGTACCTACTGGAAGCTTCGTTCCAGAGGCGCCTTTCATGGGAGATGAGGAGATAACGGCAACGGCGATTGAAGAGATGTAGACCGGAAGCGGTCCGGCTGAATCTCGCTGACAACTGTCCACACCACCTGTGAGATTCAGCGCAATCCATTCTTGAAAAGCCCGGTCATCCTGAGCACTTCGACAGGCTCAGTGCAGGCTTGTCGAAGGATGACCCCGGGCGAACGAGCTTCCACCTCTCCGTTTCAGCACTAACCTGTCCCCATTCATCATGGTTCGACTCCGCTCACCATGACTGTGATTCGACCCCCTATCTCCTCATCCCCTTTTCCGTTGCCGTTATGCTACATCCTTGCAGCCTGTTCCAGGTCCTCCATGAGGTCGTCCGCGTCCTCCAGGCCCACCGAGAGGCGCAGCAGCGAATCCGTGATGCCGAGGGCCTGGCGCTCCGCCAACGGAATGCCCGAATGCGACATCTTCGCCGGATAGGAGAGGATCGACTCGACTCCCCCTAGCGACACGGCGACCGTCCAGATCCGCACGCCTTTCATGATCGCATACGCGCGCGAAACGCTGTCGGCGACGAAGGAGACGACGGCGCCGTATCCCGAGGCCTGGCGCGTGATGATGTCGTGGCCCGGATGCGCTGCGAGTCCCGGATAATACACGCGCTCAACCCAGGGCTGCGCGGCGAGCCACCCGGCAATTTTCATCGCGCCCTGTGCCTGGATGGTCATCCGGGCGCGGAGCGTCTTGATGCCGCGCATGAGGAGCCAGGAGTTCTCTGGGGAAAGGACCGCCCCGGTGGTCATCTGCACGGAAAGCACCTTTCTTCCCATTTCGCGCGTCGCCGCGATCACCGCCCCCGCGACGAGGTCGCTGTGACCGCCCAGGAACTTGGTCGCGCTGTGGATGCTCATGTCGACACCCAGCTCGAGCGGGCGGAAGAAGTACGGCGAGAGAAAGGTATTGTCCAGCATGGTGACGAGGCCGCGTGCGCGCGCGAGCGCGACGATCGCCTCGAAGTCGATGATCTTCAAAATGGGGTTCGACGGGCTTTCAAGGAAGAGTGCGCGCGTCCGCGGATTTACGGCACGCTCCACCTCGTCCGGGTCCGACGTGTCGGCGAAGGTGTGCGTGATTCCGAAGCGCGACAGGTATTCCGTGAAGAGCCGGTAGGTCCCGCCATAGAGGTCCCTGGTCACGACCACGTGGTCGCCGCTCTCCAGCACCGCCGTGAGCGCGGCGGTGATCGCCGCGACGCCCGATGCGAACGCGTAGCCGCGCCTTCCGCCCTCGAGCGCGGCAAGCGTCTCCTCGAGGGCCCTGCGCGTGGGATTTTCAGAGCGCGAGTACACGTAAGCCTGCCGCTCGTCCACGTTCTTCTGGTGGTACGTGGACGCGGGATAGACGGGGATGCTGAGCGCCCCGGTCCAGGGATCGCGGTCGATTGCGCCGTGAAGTATCTTAGTGTCGTATTTCATGATTTTGTCCGTCATGCTCCGTTATGCGACATCGACAAGCTCCCGAAACCGCCGGCAGTTTTCCACAAGGTCGTCGCCCGCCTGGAAGAGCCCGCCGCCAATAAGAAACATGACATCGGGGCCGTAGAATTCGCGCATTACGGCGACTTTATCCAGTCCCATCCCGCCTCCGGGCGCGGGAAATATTTTCTCCAGGGCGCCCATGGGCGCCGCGCACCCGTCCGCGATGCCGCGGCACTCCTCCCTGCTGAACGAAAAGCGCCCCCCGAAGTTCGGGAAGATTGATGCGTCGGCCCCCGCAAGGCGCATGAGCTGGCCGTAGAGCGCGTAGTGGGAGATGCCGCTGTCCGGGTGCGCCGTGAAGCTCCCCAGGAGCGCGGGGTGTGCTATGACCGGGAGCGCCACGGCGTCGTCCGCGGCGAGCGCGCGCATGGCGTCGAACCCCGTGAGCCCGGGAGAAACCAGGAGCGCCCCCGCCCCGCACTCGCGCGCGAAGATGGCGCGGTCGCGCACCTCGCCGCATGCCGCGGTGACGTTGGGCGCGTACACGGCCCTGCTCCCGGTCCGGTAATTCGCGCGCGTCACCGCGCGCGCGATCGCGCCCGCGCGCGCCCTGAACGCGGAAAAGCCCTGGTTCGCGATCCCGTGGTCGTCCTTGATGATGTCGATGCCGCCCAACGCGAACCGGTACGCGAGTTCCGCGAGGTCCTCGGGCGGAAGTCCCTGGGGCTTGAGCGCCGTGCAGAGCACGGGGCGTCCCTCCATACCCAGGAGCTTCCTGATGCCGGGGATGCCAAAGCGCGGACCGGGATAATTATTCAGGATTGAAGGCGGAAGCTCAAGGCGCTCGACGCGTATGCCGGGCTTGATGCTCGTATTCCCGAACACGGTGTTCAGGAGCTGGGGAAGCTCGCCGCCGGCGCTCTCCACGGCATAGCTTATGCGCGCCTCGAAATGCCCCTCCCCGGACGCGTCCAGGGACTCGATCCTTCCCACAATCCCGTCGCGGATGGCGCCCTCGGGGACCAGCTCTCCCGGGAACTCGACTGTCTGTTCCAGGGTGATCTCCTGCGCCCTCGCGCGCGCGAGCGATTCGTCCCCGGCGATGCGGTAGGTGACTGCGAAGCGCTCGCCCGAAAGCGACGGCTGTCGTGAAGGGGTGATTTTTGCGCTCATCGTTCCTCCATAAGCGTAATGCCGCGGGTGCCTTTCAAGCGAGAGGAAGAGATGAAGGGGGACCGACGGGATAACGGCCGACGGATCAATCGGCCGTTATCCGACACTGCTCTCTCATCTCCTCAATCCCGACAATCCCCGCTCCCCGCCGGAGGCGCACCCGCTACAATGCCTCCGGGCGCGCGTCGGAGTGCACCGGCTCTATGCGCGCCGCGGCGATCTCTCCCGGCCCGATGCCGAGCCTCTCCCCGGCCAAATCCTCGACGCGCGCGACAAGCGCCATGGCGTCGATGCCGTACTCATTCAGGAGGTACTCCCTGCTCGCCCCGTGGAGAAAGGTGTCCCCGATCCCCATCTTCACGAGCCGCGCGCTCAAGGATCGTTCCGCGAGCGCCTCGGCAACCGCGCTCCCCAGGCCTCCCACCGTGGAATGGTTCTCCATCGTGATCGCGCCCAG